>NZ_WVTE01000272.1:0-28528 GCF_009939605.1 Rhodococcus sp. YH1
TCCTCGGCATCGTCGGTACCTACATCGGCCGGCGCAAGCTGGAGGACCCGGCCAAGCAGGCCGAGATGGAGGTCCGCTCCCTCACCGGTGTCGGTGTCGAAAAGGCTGTCGCCCACTAGGCAACACCCACGAAGCGCGGACGCAGGGTCGATCACCCTGCGTCCGCGCTTCGGCGTCTACGCTGCGGGGCATGGCCAAACTCGAGGTATCGACCGACCTTCCGCTCGAACCGCACGTGACCTGGGTGCGGGCGTCGGACCTGCACGGATTCGACGAATGGCTGACCATCCACGACGGGTGGCGCAGCGACCTGCCGAGCGAACTCGTCGTCGGCACCACCGCCGAGTCCGTCGTCTCGGTCAAGGGCATGCGTAACCGGGTCGCGTGGACCGTCCGGGAGATCGACTCGCCGCACCACCTCGTGCTCCACGGTTCCGGCCAGGGCGGCACCCGGTTCAAGCTGCGGATGACCGTCCGGGCCGCCGGGATCGGCTCCGTGCTCAGCCTGAACATCGACCTCGGCGGGGCACCGCTGTTCGGGCCGATCGGCTCCGGCGTCGCGCGGGCCCTGCACGGCGACATCGAGGCCTCGCTGCGCCGGTTCGCCGAACTCTACAGCTGAGCCGCAGCGCCGAAGGCGCCCATGGGTCCCAGCACCGAAGGTGCCCATGAGCGCAGCGCCGAAGGCGCTCATGGGTCCCAGCGCCGAAGGTGCTCGTGAGCGCAGCACCGAAAGCGCCCTCCGCGCGGGCGACACGCCGGGGACCGGCGCGAGAAGTGCGCGCCCGCGGGCCGCGCTCGGCAGAATGAGGCGATGACGACCCGCACGTTCGAAGGCCGTCGTC
The DNA here is from genome assembly GCF_009939605.1 of Rhodococcus sp. YH1. Lineage (NCBI taxonomy): Bacteria > Bacillati > Actinomycetota > Actinomycetes > Mycobacteriales > Nocardiaceae > Rhodococcus > Rhodococcus sp. YH1. The sequence goes on from NZ_WVTE01000272.1 coordinate 846, forward strand.
TGAACCTGACGAACCTCGACAAGGTGCTGTACCCGAGCACGGGCACGACGAAGGCCGACGTGGTCGACTACTACGTCGCCGTCGCCCCGGTGCTGCTGCCGCACGTCGCGGGCCGGCCCGGCACCCGCAAACGCTGGCCCGAGGGTGTCGGCGGCGAGTCGTTCTTCGAGAAGAACCTCGCCTCCCACGCGCCGAAGTGGCTCACCCGCAAGACTGTTCACCACAAGCAGCGGTCGGTGACGTATCCGGTCTTCGACTCCGTGGCGTCGCTGGCCTGGCTGGGGCAGCAGGCGGCACTCGAGCTGCACGTGCCGCAGTGGCGGTTCTCGGGTTCCGTTCCGGGTCCCGCGACGCGGATCGTGTTCGACCTCGACCCGGGGGAGGGGGTCACGCTGGCGCAGTGCGCCGAGGTTGCCCGCCTGGTGCGCGACATGGTCGGCGGGCTGGGCTGGCCGGCCTACCCGGTCACCAGCGGCAGCAAGGGGATACACCTGTATGTGCCGCTCGACCGCGAGCTCGCACCGGGCGGGGCGTCGACCGTGGCGAAGCAGGTGGCGATCAACCTCGAGACGCTGCATCCCGACCTGGTCACCGCCACCATGGCGAAGGCCGTGCGCGGTGGCCGGGTGTTCCTCGACTGGAGCCAGAACAACCAGGCCAAGACGACCATCGCGCCGTATTCCCTGCGCGGTCGGGAGCAGCCGTGGGTCGCCGCGCCCCGCACCTGGGACGAACTCGACGACCCCGGGTTGCACCAATTGCGGTTCGACGAGGTGCTCGCGCGCCTCGAGGCCGGACCCGACCCGCTCGCCGCGCTCGACCCGCCGCTGCCCGAGTCCGACGCCCTGACCGAGTACCGGCACAAGCGCGACCCGTCCCGCACCCCCGAACCCGTCCCCGCCACCGTGGGATCCGGACCGGGCAATTCCTTCGTCATCCAGGAGCACCACGCCCGCCGCCTGCACTACGACCTGAGGCTCGAGCGCGACGGGGTGCTCGCGTCGTGGGCGGTGCCGAAGAACCTGCCGGACGATCCCGGCCGCAACAACCTCGCGGTGCGCACCGAGGACCATCCGCTCGAGTACCTCACCTTCCACGGCGTGATCCCCAAGGGGGAGTACGGCGCCGGCGGCATGACGATCTGGGACACCGGCACCTACGACACCGAGAAATGGCGCGACGACGAGGTGATCGTGCGCCTGCACGGCGCGCGGGTGCAGGGCCGGTACGCGCTGATCCGCACGGCCGGCAACCAGTGGCTCGCGCACCGCATGAAGGACCAGAGCGCGCCGTCGGGCCCGCCGACGAGCTTCCCGCGCGACCTCGAGCCCATGCTCGCGACACCGGGTGAGGTGACCGGTCTCGACGCCGACGAATGGGCGTTCGAGGGCAAGTGGGACGGCTACCGCGCCGTCGCCGAGATCGAGAACGGGCAGCTGCGGCTGCATTCGCGTTCCGGCCGCGACATCACCGGCGACTACCCCGCTCTCGCCGATCTCACCCGCATCCTCGACGGGCACGAGGTGGTCCTCGACGGCGAGGTGGTCGCGTGCGACACCCTCGGTGTCACAAGCTTCCGGCAGCTGCGGACCGGGGGCACCCCGCAGTACTTCGTGTTCGACGTCCTCTTCCTCGACGGGGTGACCCTGTACCGCAAGCCGTATTCCGACCGGCGGCGCGTGCTCGACGCGCTCGCCGCCGCGGCCGACGGGCTGGTTGTTCCGGAACTGTTGCACGGCAACGGATCCGAAGCGCTGGAGGAGAGCACCCGGCGGGGCTGGGAAGGGGTGGTGGCCAAGCGGCGGAACTCGGTGTACATGCCGGGCCGGCGCAGCCCCGACTGGGTGAAGTCGAAGAACTGGCTCACCCAGGACGTCGTCATCGGGGGCTGGCGCCTCGGCAAGGGGGCCCGCGCCGGCACCTTCGGCTCGCTGCTGGTCGGCGTGCAGGGCGAGGCCGGGCTGGAGTACGTCGGCCGCGTCGGCACCGGCTTCGACGAACCCCAGCTCGCCGAACTGTCGGCCGCCATGGCGGGTCTGCGGCGCCGCACCACGCCCTTCGCCGGCGACGTCCCGCGCGAGGACTCGCGGGACGCGGTGTGGGTGAGCCCGAAGCTGGTGGGGGAGGTGCGGTTCCGGGAGTGGACCGACGCCGGCAAGCTCTGGCATCCGAGCTGGCGCGGGTTGCGCGACGACATCGACCCGCAGGACGTGGCCCGCGGCAGCGGATGACCGCCCGCCCCGGGTGCCGAAAACCTCACCCCGGGGTGCCTGTCGTCCTCCGGCGCGTCGGCGCACCGTGGTCACACGGCACATCCGCCGAGTGTGGCACGGGCCGGCGCGCCCGGAGGAGGGAAGGTTCGACGATGTTGCAGACGACCGACAGGGGCCGCCTCGGCCGCACCCTGATGACCGCGTACGGCGCGGCCGCCTACGCCGTGTTCTTCGCGGTGTTCCTGTACTCGATCGGGTGGGTCGAAGGTCTCGTGGTGCCCCGCACCATCGACGAGGGGCCGCCGACGCCGATCGTCGTCGCCGTGATGGTGAACCTGGCACTGTTGTCCGTGTTCGCCGTTCAGCATTCGGTCATGGCCCGGCCCTGGTTCAAGGACCGATGGACCCGCATCGTCCCACAGCCGATCGAACGCTCCACGTTCGTCCTGTTCGCCACCGCCGCCCTGGCGCTGGTGATGTGGCAGTGGCATCCACTGCCACAGGAGATCTGGGACGTGGACGCGACACCGGTGCGCGTGGTGCTCTATGCGGTGTCCTTCGCAGGATGGGGCCTCGTGCTCGCATCGACGTTCGCGATCGACCACTTCGACCTGTTCGGCCTGCGGCAGGTGCTGCGGAACTTCGCCGGAAAACCCCCGGCCGAAGTCGTATTCCGCACCCCGAGGCTGTACCGCGTGGTGCGTCACCCGTTGTATCTCGGCTTCCTGATCGCGTTCTGGGTGGCGCCGACGATGAGCGTGGGCCACCTGCTGTTCGCCGCGGTCACCACCGGATACATCCTCGTCGCGCTGCGGTTCGAGGAACACGATCTGACCGACACGTTCGGCGACCGGTACCGCGACTACAGTGCCCGCGTGCCCCGGCTGGTGCCCCGCCCGCGCGCGGCGAGCCGAACCTGACCATGTTCCGGCCGGCTCCGGTGCGGGCACCCGCACCGGAGCCGTGCAGCGCCGTAGGGTACTTCGCGTGAGCATCGCGAAGTCCCTCGTCCTGTTCGTCGTCGCGGCCCTGTTCGAGATCGGCGGTGCCTGGCTCGTGTGGCAGGGAATCCGGGAACAGCGCGGCTGGATCTGGGTGGGCGCCGGTGTGATTGCGCTCGGCGGGTACGGAATGGTGGCAACGCTGCAGCCGGATGCGAATTTCGGTCGCATCCTCGCTGCCTACGGCGGAGTGTTCGTCGCCGGATCGCTCGTGTGGGCGATGATCGTCGACGGCTTCCGCCCCGACCGGTGGGATGTGGCCGGCGCCCTGGTGTGCCTGCTCGGCGTGGCGCTGATCATGTACAGCCCGCGCTGAACTCCGGCACCGTCAGCCGACGGTCACCGTCCCCGCGGCCGGTGTCGAATTGCAGATCGGGCCGCTGCTCAGGTTCACCGAACCGAATACGGTGGTGAGCACGGTGCCCGGGCCGGTGTTCACCACCTTCGCCAGGTTCGGATACGTCCCCTCGAGGTCGACGATCCCCGCCTGGCCGGTGCTCTGATTGAGCCATGCGACCGACACCTGCCCCGCAGCGGGCATGGGGCCCATTCCCGGTGCGGTGGAGAACAGTACGTGACCGGGTGCGATCGCGGGGTTCGCCTCCGGGCCGGCCTGCGCGGTGACCGCCGTGATCGAGGCCAGGCTGCCCTGGTTGAGGCACCCGAAGGTCAGTGCCGTGCCGAGGGATTGGGGCGGTGCGGCGCCGGCGCTGCCGGCGAACAGGACGGCGGCCGCGATCGGTGCGGCGGTGGCGAGGATTGCTCGGGTGGTTCGGGCGGCGCTCATGCTGATGCTCCTGTGATCGGAATGTCACGTCCGGGTGCCGACCGCCGCGCCCCGCCGGCGGCGCGCCCCGCGCACCGAATGACGCCCCCGAGTCTAGATCGCGAACGGCGGAGCATACGACGTTTCGGAGATCTTGCTTGCCGGGGATGTCAACGCACGCGGTAGAACTGCGCGGCATTGTCGTGCAGCGCCCGCGCGGCGAGGTCCGGACCCAGTGCATCGGTGACCACCGCGACGTCCGTGTCGGTGAACGGCCGCGGCGCCCGGGTGGACGGCAGGTCGGTGCCGAACATCAGGGCGTGCGGGTTCCGGTCGGCGACGGCGCGCAGAACGGCGGCGACGTCGAAGTCGGCGCGGCCGAACCCGGTCGCCTTGACCCGGACCCCGCGGTCGACCAGGTCCAGCAGGTGCGGCAGTCCGGCCGCGGACAGGCCCAGGTGGTCGATGCTCACCGCGGGCAGGGCGGCGACGGTCCCGGTGAGCGCGGGCAGTTCGCGGGCGTCGACGTACAACTCGGTTTGCCAGCCGGCGACGTCGTGGACCCGCCGCGCGAGCGAGTCGAGGTGGGCGGCGGATTCCGAACCGCCGCGGCGCAGGTTGAACCGGATCCCGCGCACGCCGGCCTCGTCGAGCCGGGCGATCTCGGTGTCGGTCACGGTCGCCGGCAGTTGGGTGACGCCCACGAAGCGGGGGCCGAGGAGGGCCAGCGCGTCCAGCAGGTAGCCCTGATCGAAGCCGTGGAAGGAGCCGGACACGACGGCGCCACCCGTGACGCCGAGCCCGCGGACCCGCTCGAGATAGTCGGCGACCGTGAAGGCCGGCGGCACGTATCCCTCGTTCGGGGTCACGGGGAAGCGGGGGTCGACGATATGGAAGTGGGCGTCGAAGATCGGCATCACGCGTCGCCCGTCGGTCACGTGCGCGTAAGCGCGTCCGCGGTGATCTCCTTCACCGACGTCAGCCCGCTGAGCCCGAGCGTCAGATCGAACTCGGCGATGATGTTCGCGACGGCGTCGCGGGCCCCCTCGCGGCCGCCCACCGCCAGCCCGTACAGGTGCGGGCGGCCGACGGTGACCGCGTCGGCGCCGAGGGCGAGCGCCTTGAACACGTCCGATCCGGTGCGGATTCCGCTGTCGAGCAGCACCGGTACCCGGCCGTCGACGGCGGGTGCGATGCCGACCAGGGCGTCGAGCGAGGCGATCGCGCCGTCCACCTGGCGGCCACCGTGGTTGGAGACGATGATGCCGTCGGCCCCGGCGTCGAGGGCGCGCCGGGCGTCGTCCGGATGGAGGATGCCCTTGAGCAGCACGGGAAGATCGGTGCGCTCGCGCAGCGACTCGATCTCCGTCCACGTCAGGGAGGGCCGGGAGTAGATGTCGAGGAAGGTCTCGACGGCGGCCCGGGGCTCGGGGGAGCGGAGGTTGTCGAGGAGGCGGCCGGGGTAGCGCCGGCTCATCGAGAGCAGTGTCCTGATCGCGCCTAGGGTCACCTCCACCTCGGGTCGTGCGCCGGCGGCGGCCGCGATGCGCTCGCGGACGATGCGCACGAACGTCGGGTCCGAGGTGTACTGGGCGATGCCCTCGCCGCGAGCGAACGGCAAGGATCCGAGGTTGAGGTCCTGGGGCCGCCAGCCCAGCAGGGTGGTGTCCAGGGTGACGACCACGGCGTCCGCGCCGATCGTCTTCGCGCGGGCGAGCAGGCTGTCGACGAGGTCGTCGTCGCTGCTCCAGTACAACTGGAACCAGCGCGGGGAGTCTCCCATCGCCGCGGCGCTCTCCTCCATCGGGGCGCAGCCCTGGTTGGAGAAGATGTAGGGCACGCCGAGTTCGGCCGCCGCGCCGGCGATCGCGACGTCGGCGTCGGGGTGCGCGAGCTCGGCGGCGCCGACCGGCGCCAGCAGGACCGGGGCGGGCAGGGTGCGGCCGAACAGCTCGACGCTCAGGTCCCGGCGGGAGACGTCGCGCAGCACGCGGGGGACGATCTTCCAGCGGTCGAAGGCCTCGCGGTTGGCGCGCATCGTCGCGCCCTCGCCGGCGCCCCCGGCGATGTAGGCCCAGCCGCGCCGGCTCGTCTTCCGTCGCGCCAGGCGTTCCAGGCCGGCGAAGTCGGTCGGCACCGCGGGGGTGCGCCCGAGCACTCCTGCCCGGTAGATGACGTTCTGGCGGGCACGGCCCGCGCCGGGCTGCGGCGCCACGGGTCCGTCGCTCATCGGCGATTCCTCACTGGTGCGTCGGGCGGGATCGTCTCGGACGCTACACGGAAGCGCCCACGCGCCGGGCCCAAGCGCCGGTCGTCCGGCGGAGACGGTGGACAGATTCCGATATACCCCCTAGGGTATGTAGTACCCCATGGGGTATGAACCTCGAACGACGGCACGATGCCCACCGGTGTGGGCCGAGGAGTGGACAATGAGGGAAATCGACATCGCTGCATTCGCCGACGAGTGGAAGTCCGGCGCGACCGTCGTGGACGTGCGCGAGGACTACGAATACGAGCAGGCGCACGTGCCCGGTGCCCAGTGGATCCCGCTCGGCGAACTCGCTTCCCGTCTCGCCGAGATCCCGGGGACCGACCTCGTCTACGTCATCTGCGCCTCCGGCAATCGCAGCCTGCGCGGCGCGGACATCGTGTCCGCGTCGGGGCGGTCCGCGGTCTCGGTCGCCGGCGGCACCAAGGGCTGGCTGCGCGCCGGTCACCCGGCCGAACAGGGCGGAACCCGATGAGCCTGCTCGAGAAGATCAAGGCGCGCTTCGCCAAGCCCTACGAGTCCGTCGGCGTCGGCCGGGCGCGCGAGTTGCTGGACGGCGGGGCGGTCCTCGTCGACGTGCGCTCCGCCGCCGAGTACCGGTCCGGGCACGCGCCCGTCGCGCAGCACTGCGAACTCTCCCAGGTTCCGACGAAGGCGGCGCGGATCGTGCGCAACCGGCCGGTGGTGTTCGTGTGCCACTCGGGCATGCGCTCCGCGAGCGCCGCGCGGATGTTCGCCCCGGCGGCGCAGGCGCCCGTCGCCTCGCTGCGCGGCGGCATGATCGCCTGGGAGCGGGCCGGCGAGCGGGTGGTCAAGGGCGGTCGCCGCTGAAGGAATCGCCGGGTCGACCGGCCCGAGGTCCGGGAATCGGCGCCGAGCCGGAATGTGGGCACGGGAATACCCCACCGGGTATGATGGGTTCATCTTCAGTATGAAGGGGCCGACCATGACAGTTAACACCGTGAATGCCGCAGAATCCACCACCCAGGTGCTCAACCGGCTGCGCCGCGCACAGGGCCAGCTCGCCGGCGTGATCTCCATGATCGAGAACGGGCGCGAATGCCGCGAGGTGGTCACCCAGCTCGCCGCGGTCTCGCGCGCCCTCGACCGGGCCGGATTCAAGATCGTCGCCACCCGGTTGCGGCAGTGTGTCCTCGACGAGCAGGACGACACCTGCGTCGACAAGCTGACCGAGGAGGAACTCGAGAAGCTCTTCCTCGCGCTCGCCTGACAACAGCGAACCACGAAGGAGCAGCATGACACTCGCTCTCGCCACCACGCTGCGCGCCCCGCTCGGCGACACCGTCGAGCGCACCCGCGAGGCGCTGAAGGACCAGGGCTTCGGGGTGCTCACCGAGATCGACATGCAGGCCACCCTGAAGACCAAGATCGACGTCGACATGGAGCCGTACGTCATCCTCGGGGCGTGCAACCCGCCGCTCGCACACCAGGCCGTATCGGTCAATCGGCAGATCGGGCTGCTGTTGCCGTGCAACGTCGTCGTCCGGCGCGATCCGGAGGACGCCGGCCTGGTGCACGTCGAGGCCATGAACCCGCAACTGATGGTGCAGGTGGCCGAGGATCCCGGGCTGCAGCCCGTCGCCGACGAGGCCGCCCGGCGGTTGCAGGCAGCGATCGACGCGCTGGGGAGCTGAGCCGTCACTCGAGAACGGGCGCCGAGATGTCTCTCGGCGCCCGTTCTCGTGTTCGTCCTGTCGCCCGTTCGTCCTGTCTCCCGCTTGTCACGGTCTCCCGTACGCCGCCCGGGCCTTCTCGCGCAGCAGGCGCACGGCGCGGGCCGGGTCGTCCGTGCCGTAGACGGCCGTGCCGGCCACGAAGCAGTCGGCGCCGGCCGCCGCGGCAGCCCCGATGGTGTCGAGGTTCACCCCGCCGTCGACCTCGATGAGCACGTCGAGTTCCCCCGCGTCGACCAGGCGTCGCGCCGCGCGCACCTTGTCGAGCATCTCGGGGATGAACCGTTGGCCGTTGAATCCCGGAGGCACGCTCATCACCAGGAGCGTGTCGAAGTGCGCGAGCGTGCCGATGTGCGGCTCGAGCGGGATCTGCGGCGCGAGCGCGAGACCGGCGCGGGCGCCGGCGTCGCGCAGGCGGCCGGCGAGAGCGACCGGGTCGCGGACGGCCTCGACGTGCACGGAGACGTTGTGCGCGCCCGCCTCCGCGTAGTCGACCGCCCACCGGTCGGGATCCTCGATCATCAGGTGGCAGTCGAGCGGCAGCGGGGTGTGCCGGGCGAGGGACCGCACGACCGGCACCCCGAAGGTGATGTTGGGGACGAAGTGTCCGTCCATCACGTCGACGTGCAGCCAGTCCGCGCCCCGATCGGATCCACCGGCCACGGCCCGCGCCTCGTCGGCCAGGCGCGCCAGGTCGCCCGAGGCCAGGCTGGGCGCGATCATCGGCTCGCGCCGCGGGCGGCGATCGGCCCGGTGACCAGCGCGGACGTCGGGGTCCATGCGACGACAGTACCCGCCTCGCGGTGCCGGCGAGGTGCACCGGATCGATCGTCAACCGGGCATTGACGACCATGAGTGCGTCAACCTATGGTTGACGAATGACGAACCCGGTACCCATGAGCAATCCCGTCCGGCTCGACGACCTCATCGATGCCATCAAGAAGGTGCATACCGACGCCCTGGAACAACTGACCGACGCGGTCCTCGCCGCCGAGCATCTCGGGGAGGTCGCCGACCATCTGATCGGCCACTTCGTCGACCAGGCCCGCCGCTCCGGCGCGTCCTGGACCGACATCGGGCGCAGCATGGGCGTCTCCAAGCAGGCGGCCCAGAAGCGCTTCGTGCCCAAGGGTTCTGCCGATCTCGATCCCGAACAAGGATTCAGCCGATTCACCGAACGCGCCCGTAACGTCGTCATGGCATCACAGAACGAGGCCCGGGCGGCCGGCAACGCCGAGATCACCTGCGAACATCTCGTCCTCGGTCTGCTGAGCGAGCCCGACGCCCTCGCGGTCCGCGCGCTCGTCGCGCAGGACGTCTCGCCGGACGCGGTCCGTCGCGCCGTGGTGGAGAAGCTCCCGCCGGCGGCCGGGGACGTGCCCGACCTGATCCCCTACGACGCGCGTGCGCGCAAGGCCCTGGAGCTGACGTTCCGGCAGGCACTTCGTCTCGGGCACAACTACATCGGCACCGAGCACATCCTCCTCGCCCTCCTCGAATACGAGGACGGAAACGGCGTCCTCACCGGTCTCGGCGTGGACAAGACGGCCGCCGAAGCGCACGTCGCCGCGGCCGTGGCCGCGGAGCAGGCCGCACACGCGGAGCGCGGAGACGCGGAATGAGCAGGCAGCGATCCGCTGTCCAGCCGACCCGTCGCTGAGAGGGCCTCATCCCGCAGGGCGAAACCGCCTCCCCGGTCCGCTCCTCGATCTACCGTTGAGTCGAGGCAGCCGAGAGGGGGAACGATGACCTACCCGCTCGTCGAGAAGTCCCGGGAACGTTCGGAAGCCGGGCGGCATTTCGTGATCGAGGACTACACGAAGACGCCGTCGCTCTGTCGTCGCGGTGTCTGGGTGGGGCGTCGGGTCGATTTTTCCGAAACCGTGCTGATGTCCTTCGAGCACGGCCAGGACGACCTGTCCGTCGGCTGGATCGTGAACGGCGCGGCGATATCGCCGGCAGGCTACTATGCGCCGTGCCAAGGAGCGCCGACGATCCGATACCGGTGTCCCGGAGACGGTAGGAACCTGCACACCATTTCGCTGATGAGCACGCCCGGCAGCGATCAGGACTGTGTGGACCTGCAGGTCGTGTTCACGCGTCCGCCGCAGTGGAATCCGCTCGAGTACGGTCCCTCGAAGAAGGTGTGCCTCCAGGGCCGGATCGTCGAATGGCCGTGGTTCCTTCTGCAGCAGGAACAGCAATGCTGGGAGCGGTTCCGGAACGTATTCGAGAAGTACGTGGTGGTACCCCGTCCGGTTCCCGCACCGCCCGGCCCGGTGGAACGGTGGATCGCGAGCCTTCGGGGCGACGAGGCCGCGACGGTACGGGCTGAACTGGACACTGTCGAGCAGTTGGATCACGCCCGGGACGGCGATTTTCTCGCAGAGATCCGTGCCGACCTCGCGGCGAGGTTCCTCCGGTGGGCGAACTCCGAGGACGGGCCGGGTGCCGTGGACCGCTCGCCGCCACGCAGCGATCCGGGTCGAGATTCCTCCTGAGCGAGAGGGCGGACCCGTGACCGAAAAGGCAACGCTCCGGCGACTGGCGGAGTGGGTGTTCGGCGGCGTCGTGCTCGTCGTCGACACGGTCTTCACGGTGATCCGTGTCGTCGTGTGGCGCTCGCGCTGGAAGCCGGCATTGACTGCCCTGCGCCGGTACAACAAGGTCGTCCTCAACCCGGTGATCTTGAGGAGGGGAGGGAGGACGGTCACAGCGGTGCATCACGTGGGTCGCACATCCGGAAGGCCATACGTGACCCCGGTGTGGGCGGAACGATCCGGACAGTCGTTTTTCATCCATCTGCCCTACGGCACCGACGTCGACTGGTGCCGCAACGTTCTGGCGGGCGGGGGCTGCGTCCTCGAGCGCGAGGGCGTGCGCTACGACGCCGTCGCTCCCGTGATCGTGCCGGCGGCGGAGGCGGAACCGCATCTGTCGTCGGCATCGAGGAGGATGCACCGACTGTTCGGCGTCGAGTCGTATCTACGGCTGGACATCGCCCCTGGCGTGCAGGCGGACTGATCGAGCGGCTGGAGCAGGGGCATCGCGCTGGTTCGCCCGCTCCCCGCGAGCGGCGGTCCGTAGAGAGCGGCTGCGGGTGAGCTCGACCAGCGGTCTCTTGTGCCCCCGGCAGGATTCGAACCTGCGACACCGGCTTTAGGAGAGCCGTGCTCTATCCCCTGAGCTACGAGGGCGGCGCGCGGTGGACCGGCGGTGCCGATTCGGTGCGCGGTGTGAGTGTAGCCGGGATCGCGGCGCCGGTGTGAAACGGTCGCGGAACCAGCGGCACGGCGAGCGCCGCCGCCGCGCCGACGGCGATCCACGTGACGGTCCAGGCCTGGTCGGAGGCGTGTGAGGTGGACAGCAGGGCCGGGGTACGGAAGCTCGACCCGTAGATCGCGGCGCCCGTGAGGGCGATCGCCGTTCCCGCCCGGTCGTGCACCCGAATGTCACACGCCGTCAATCCAACCGAACGCATGTGACATTCGGCCGGAGGTGCGGCAGGTGACCTGCGGCAGGTGACCTGCGGCCGGTGACCTTCGGTCGGAGGTGCGGCCAGTGACCCCGGGGGTGGGAACCGTCCCCCTCGGGGTGCGGTGTGCAGCCCGAAGAGCCCTGGAGTGCGGCCGTGGCGTGCCGGAGGGTGGATCCGCACGCCGAATCCTCGTCCCCGGGAGTACTCATGCCTCGCTCGATCTCGCGCACGATCCGCTTCGCCGCCGTGGCCGTCGCCGCCGTGGTGCCCGCCCTGGGTGCCGTCGCTCCGGCCGCCGCGGAGGACGAGTCTGCCCTGCAACAGCTTTCGCCCACAGCGGAGTGTCCGTTCGCCGCCGGGAGCACCGGGCAGTACACGACGGACGCGATGGGACCGTATGTGCAGTGCTTCCTTCCGTCGATCGAGTCGTGGATCGATGCCACGTACCAGGACATGCCGCATCCCACCGCCTACTACTCGGTGGCGGCGGGGAAGTCGGGGGAGGCGGCGCCCGGCTGCGCCTACGACGAGAACTCGCTGATGTACTGCGCGGCCGACCGCAGCCTCTACATCGGCGAGAAGGCGGCGATGGACCTCGTGAACGGCTACGGGGAGATCGCCATTGCCGCGGTGCTGAGCCACGAGGTGACGCATCACTTCCAGACGATGCTGGCACTGCCGGAGCCCGACCCGGCCGAACCCAACAGTGCCATCCCCTACGAGAACCAGGCCGATTGTGGATCGGGCGCCTTCGTCGCGTACTCCGAACGCGACCTCGGCGTCACGGTCGAGCAGACCGACCTGGCGTCGCTGGGCCGGGCGTTCGCCGCGGTGGGGGAGGACAAGGGGCCGGAGCGCACCCACGGCACCGCCGAGCAGCGCATCCAGGCATTCGACACCGGCTACCTCAGCCCGTCGCCCACCCCGTTGCTCTCGTGCGTCGACTACATCCCCGAGGCGCCCATCGCGTACATCGGCTGACGCGCCGGGCGCTCCGCTGTGATCACAATCACATAACTGCCGACGTCCCCTCGCGGTTCTGTATGCGCGCGAGGCGGCGCCGGGAGCGGCCGGCCCCGGCGGACGTCCCAACCCCGCCCGCGCGCACCAGGAGGGTGTTTCCGCAGTTCACGCGGGTGGGGCAGGGCTGCATCCGGCCGGGCTGCCGCCGGGTCGCCGTCGGTACCCACCGCAGAAGTGTCCGAAACGTAACGCTGGCGCTGCCCTATATCGTTTTGTTACTTTGAGTCGCCAGAAACGGCCGGGGCACACCCGGCGCGCAACGGACGACGGATGAGGTAGCAACTGTGGGACGGCACCAGCGGGCAGGCGACGAGGCGACCACCTTCGAGATGGATCTGTCCGGTGCGTCCTCCGGCCGCGGCCGGCACCGCGTCGAGCCCACCGGTCCGTCGGCACCCGTGAAGGCCGCCACCGTGGCCGCCGCCACCGGCGCCTTCTTCGCCGTGGGTGCCCAGCTCGCCGCCGGCACGGCCAGTGCCGCGCCCGCCCCCGCCCAGACCGGCACCCTGCCGTTCGAGGTGCCGCAGGGCCTGCTGCCCGAGGGCTTCGAGCTCCCGCAGCTGCCCGGTGCGCCCGCCCCGGCCGACGAGCACGGCCACGAGCACGCCGCCGCTCCCGCCCTGCCGCCGGAGCTCGACACCCTGGTCGACCAGTTCGCCGCGGGCCAGGGCTGGCTGAACAACCTCAACCCCGCCAAGCCTGCCACCGTGCAGCCCGTCTCGGGCACGCTCACCTCGGACTTCGGCCCCCGCTGGGGCAGCCACCACGGCGGCATCGACATCGCCGCCCCGATCGGCACGCCGATCAAGTCCGCCGCCGACGGCACCGTCCTCGACGCGGGCGCCGCCTCCGGCTACGGCCAGTGGGTGCGCGTCCTCAACGACGACGGCACCACCGCCGTCTACGGCCACGTCGACACCTACCAGGTCAGTGCCGGTCAGCGGGTGACCGCCGGTCAGCAGATCGCCACCGTCGGCAACCGCGGCTGGTCCACCGGCCCGCACCTGCACTTCGAGGTGTGGGACCAGGCCGGCGGCAAGACCGACCCCAACGCCTGGCTCAGCACCCGCGGCGTCGTCGCCGACTGGGGCAGCTACCGCGCCGTCTGACGCTCGCCCCCAACTGCGGTCGCTCGGGCCGCTAGGCTGACGAATCATCACCTAGCGGGGGAGAGGGACACGGCTCCATGGGCACGCAGATCAAGGCTCGCTCCTTCACCCGCGCCGACCGGCGCGAGTTCCGCACCAAGGTGCAGGCCTGCCTCGCCGCCCTGGACCGGATGCTGCGCGACGGCGCCTTCACCGACGCGCGCGAACGGCCGGAGCCGCTGCTCGGCATGGAGATCGAGTTCAACCTCGTCCAGGACGACATGGAACCGGCCATGTGCAACCTCGAGGTCCTGCAGGCGATCGACGATCACGCCGTGTTCCAGACCGAGCTGGGCCAGTTCAACGTCGAGATGAACGTCGACCCCGGGCCGTTCACCGGTGACGCCACCCTCGACATCGAGAACACCCTGCGCGAGTCGCTGCGCCGCGCCGACACGCGGATGCACCGGCAGGACGCCCAGCTCGTCATGATCGGCATGCTGCCCACGCTCGAGCTCGCCCACCTCGACCGGGAGCGCATCACCGCCAACCCGCGCTACGAGGCCCTCAACGAGCAGATCTTCGCCGCACGCGGGGAAGACATCGAGCTCGATCTCGACGGCGTGCCCCTCCCCGGCCGCGACGACGCCGAACAGCTGCGGGCCGACGCCAACTCGGTCGTGCCGGAGGCGGCCTGCACGTCGCTGCAACTGCACCTGCGGGTGGCGCCGGAGGACTTCGCCGACCACTGGAACGCCGCTCAGTGCCTGGCCGGGGTGCAGGTGGCGCTCGCCGCGAACTCCCCGTTCCTCGCCGGCAAGGCGCTGTGGCACGAGAGCCGGATCCCGCTGTTCGCGCAGGCCACCGACACCCGCACCCAGGAGCTGAAGAATCAGGGGGTGCGGCCGCGGGTGTGGTTCGGCGAGCGCTGGATCGACTCGGTGACGGACCTGTTCGAGGAGAACTCGCGGTACTTCCCGGCGCTGCTGCCCGAGGTGTCCGACGTCGATCCGATCGCCGAGTTCGATGCCGGCCGGACTCCGCGGCTGCGCGAGCTGCAGATGCACAACGGCACCATCTACCGCTGGAACCGGCCCGTCTTCGACGTCGCCGACGAGCACCCGCACCTGCGGCTCGAGAACCGAGTGCTGCCGGCGGGCCCGACGGTGCTCGACATCATGGCCAACGCCGCGTTCTACTACGGGGCGCTGCGCGCCCTCGTCGACGCCGACGTGCCGCTGTGCCGGTTCATGAGCTTCGACGCGGCCCGCGAGAACCTCGGGATCGGGGCCAAGTACGGCCTCGACGCGCGACTGTACTGGCCCGGCCTGGGCTGGGTGGGCGCCGACGAACTCGTGCTGCGCCGGCTGCTGCCCATGGCGGACGCGGGCCTGACCGCCTTCGGGCTGTCGCAGCAGGCGCGGGACCGGTACCTGGGCATCATCGAAGGTCGGTGCCTGAACCGGCAGACCGGGGCGGCGTGGCAGCGGGCGCAGGTCGTCGAACGGGAGGACGCCGGCGCCGATCGGCGCACCGCCCTGCACGGAATGATGCGTGACTATATCCGGAACATGCTGGGCGGCAAGCCCGTTCACGAGTGGCCGCTCGGCACGACATGATCACAACCGGACGGTGCGGGTCACCGCGACCGCGGGGGTGACCACGGCCCGGTCGTCCGGAGCGGTGTATCCCGGGACGACGGTGAGGTCGTCGGTGACGTCGGCGACGTGCAGTACCACCGCGCCGTCGCGCGGGGCGACGGTCAGCCGCACCTCGATGCCCTCGGCCGGGGTCCCGGAGAACAGGAACCCGAACGGCGCGGCAGGCGCGGCGCTCCGCCCGGCCACCACCGCCTCCCGCACCGCCGCGGACGTCCCGTCCACCCACAGCCCGATCGTCGGCGCCCCGCGCGGCGACGTCAGCCGCAGGGTCAGCGTCCGTTCGTCGCCGTCGGTGACGTCCGCGACGACGGCGAGCCCGGGCGCGGGCAGCGGCGCGACCGGCGCGGGCCCGTGGGCGAACCTGGTCTCGCTGCGCCACGGGAACGCGTCCGGCAGCGTGGCCGGCTCCTCGGGCAGCAGGGCGCGGCTCCAAGCCGAGGCGGGGGCGCGCGGCGACGCCCACACGGCGGCACCGGTGTCCGCGTTCAGCGCGTAGAGCAGTTGTTCCTGCCGCGGCGGGGTGGCGCCGTCGCGGTTGACCCAGCCGCCGACCGGCGCGGCCACGAGCACGACCCCCGCGGCGGCGATCGCGGCGAGCCGCAGCTGCGACGGCGCGCCGGCGGCGTCGACGAGCGGCAGCGCCAGCGCGAACAGCACCGCGACGAACACCCCCGCGAGCGGCGCTCCGGTGAGCAGACCGGCGTCGAACGACGCCACCGCGGCGGGCACGAGCACCACGACCGCCGGAACTGTCCCGGCCAGCGTCACCGGCGTCCGCCACCCGCGCCGATCGGTGGGCAGCAGGTCCACGACGAGCGCGGCGATCGCCGCCGGCAGCGCCGGCAGCACCAGGACGGTCGCGACGCCGAGGAAGGGCAGCGCGGCCAGGGCGGTGACCGTCACGGCGAGCAGCGCGCCCGTCGCGAACGCGGCAGGGCCGACACGGCGGCGCACCGGCGGATACGCCGCGAGCAGGACGGCGACGGCCGCGGCCGCCGCGGCGACCTGATAGGGCACCGGCAGGTACGGCTCGCGCAGGACCGCCGAGGCCTGACCGGGAGCGATCCGCAGCGCGAGCCACCACGGCACGAACGCCGCACCCGCCGCCGCGGCCGCCACGGCGATCGAGATCCCGCCCGACGCCGCGAGACGGCCCGCCGAGGCGGCACCGTCCCGGATCCGCCGGGCCGCGAGGGCGCCGGTGACGGCGGCGAGCAGCGCGGTCAGGGCGATCTCGAGCGGGCGCGGGTAGTGCACCGGCCCCCAGGGCAGCGTGACGACGACGTCGTCGCCCCCCGAGCCGAGCTCTGCCAGGTCGGCGGACGAGAACCGCTGTGCCGCAGCAAGGGTGGTTTCTCCCATGCGCTGCAGCGACGCGGTGTCGAGCCGGTCCGGGGTGTCGAGGGGACTGTGATAGTAGGCGCCGCCGCCGGCGATCGCGGTGTCCGCGGCGTGCATGCCGGCCTCGGTGAGGCGGCGGAAGTCGGTGTCGTTGGGCAGCAACTCGAACGCCGTCTGGGTGAACGAGTCCGCGGTCGTGCCGGGCACGCCGGACAGCACACCCACGAGACCCGCGTTGGGGGAGGAGATCCGGAAGGTGACGGGGATCCCGCCGTTGCCGCGGGCCTCGTGGTTGAGCACCACCGTCGGCCTCGCGTCGGCCGGTTGCCGCCGCGTGTACTCCTCGGCGCCGAGCAGGCCGCGTTCCTCGCCGTCGGTCACGAGCACCGTGACGTCGTTCCGCGGACGGGGGCCGGCGGTCAGGGCGCGGGCCGCCTCGAGCACCGTGGCGATCCCGATCCCGTCGTCGCCCGCGCCGGGGGAGCCGGCGACGGTGTCGTAGTGCGCGGCGAGCACGACGGTGCCGGTGGGGTCGGTGCCGGGCAGGGTGGCGACGACGTTCGCGACCCGGCCGCCCCGCTGGGTGCCCTGCACGGCGGTGGCCGACCAGCCGACGCCGTCGTCGACGCGGACGGACCAGCCGAGGTCGTCGAGGATGCGGACCAGGTACTCCCGGGTCGCGGCATGGCCGGCCGAACCCGGGGTGCGCGGCCGCGCCGCCACCGCCTCGACGTGGGTCGTCGCGCGGACGGCGCTGAACGCGGTGGGGGGAGCGTCGGCCGGTGCGGGTGCCGCCGGGGTCCGCAGCGTGGCCGCGAGCCCGACGAGGAGCAGCACGAGCAGTCCGAGCCGGCCGGCCCGGCGGGTGCGGCCCGCGCCGGCGGGGGCCGGAGCATCGTCCATGCGAGCGAGCCTAGCGCCGGATCGTGGAGACGACCGTGCCCCGGCCGCGGGGCCGGGGCACGGTCGGAGGCGACTCAGGCGTTCGGGGCCCAGCTGTCGGGACCGAACACCTCGTAGTGGATGTTCTCGGCGGGCACGTTGCGCTCGATGAGGGCCTCGCGCAGCGAGAGCATGAACGGCAGCGGACCGCACAGGTACGCCTTGGTGTTCGGGTCGAGCGGCAGGTCCGACACGTCGGCCCGGCCCACGCGCACGGTCTCGAGCGGCTCGCGGGCGCCGAGGTCCTCGTACCACCGGTGCACCTCGGCGGACGGGATGCGCTCGACGAGGGTGGCCAGCTCGTGCCGGTGCGCATGGTTGGCGACGGAGCGGTCGGCGTGCAGCACCGAAACCTTGCGCTCGTCACCGGTTTCCGCGAGGTGCGCGAGCATGCCGATCATCGGGGTGCAGCCGATGCCGGCGGAGGCCAGCAGCAGCGGGGCGCCGTCGTCGGGCAGCACCAGGTCGCCGAACGGGGTGGTGACCTGCAACTCGTCACCCTCGAAGACGTTGTCGTACAGGAAGTTCGACACTTCACCGGCCGGCGCGGCGGTGCCGTCGGGGGTGGTGGTCGCCACGATCCGCTTGACGGTGATGCGCCAGTCGCCCTGGGCCGGCGCGTTGGTCAGGCTGTACTGGCGGATCTGGCGGGCCCCGTCGGGCAGCTTCACGCCCACCGAAAGGTACTGTCCCGGACGGAAAGCGGGCAGCGGGGCGCCGTCGAGCGAGGTCAGGACGAACGAGACGGTGTCGGCGGACTGGTGCCGGCGCTCGGCGACCCGGACGGTGCGCCACACGTCGCCCGGCGCGACGCCCGCGGCCTTGTACAGGTCGTCCTCGAGCTTGATGAGCGTGTTGGCCATCAGCCAGTACAGCTCGTCCCAGGCCGCGGCGACCTCGGGGGTGACGGCCTCGCCGAGGACCTCCACGATCGCCTCGAACAGGTGCTTGTGGACGATCCAGTACTCGTCGGGCTTGATGCCGAGGGAGGCGTGCTTGTGCGCGATGCGGGACAGGATCGCCTCGACCCGGGCCGGGTCGGGATCGAGCTGCAGGGTCGCGAAGGCGGCGATGGAGCCGGCCAGGGCCTTCTGCTGTTCGCCCTGCTTCTGGTTGCCGCGGTTGAACAGGTCGCGCTCGAGTTCGGGGTGCGCGGCGAACATCTTCTTGTAGAACAGCGGGGTGATGTCGCCGATGGCGGCACCCACGGCGGGGAGGGTGGCGCGGACAACTTCCTTGGACTCGGCTGAGAGCGGCATCGTGAACTCCGTTTCGGGTAGGGCTGGGCCGGTTCCGGGCTGTGGAACCGTGCGGTCAGACGGCGGGGCGGGTGAGATCGAGCAGGACGGTGCGGGTGGGGGCCCGGGTGAGATCGGCGACGGTGACGGAGTCGAGCGCCGCGTAGAAGGACTCCTGGGCTCGGCGCAGTGCGCCGCGGAGGCTGCATCCTTCCCGCAGCGGGCACGGTTTGTCGCCCTCGCAGGCGACGACCTCGCCGTCGCCTTCGAGTTGCCGGGTGAGCCATCCGACGGACGCGCCCCGGCCGAGCTCGGTGATGGTCAGTCCGCCGCCGCGGCCGCGGCGGGTCGTGACGACGCCGAGTTCGCTCAATCGTGCGACCACCTTGGTGGTGTGTGCGTACGACAGCTGCAGCTGCTCGGCGACGCGCTTGGTGCTGGGGGAGCTGTCGGGCGCGGCGGCCGCCAGGTACATGACAACTCTCAGTCCGAGATCGGTGAACTGGGTGAGTTGCATGACCTGAGACTAGATAATTGGTATCTGAAATGACAATTTAATGTGACGTAGATCGCTTCGGTGCGTCAGCGTTCGAGCACGGGAAGGATATTGCGCCAGCTGACGATTCCGATCGGCCTGCCGTCGCGCACCACCGGCACGGACCGCAGCCGCATCTGCAGCATCGCCCGCGCGATGTCGAACAGCTCGGCGTCCGCATCGAGGGCCACCGGCGGCAACGCCACCGCCCGCACCGTCAGCGGCCGGCGGATCGCGGTGACGAGCGGCAGGTCGGCGTACATCGACAGGCGCGCCAGATGCGCCCCCGCCAGCGCCTCCTCGGTGATCAGGCCGCAGAGCCGGCCGTGCTCGTCGACCACCGGGAGGGTGGTGAAGCCGTTGCGGGCCAGCACCTCCCCGGCCCGCTCCAGGGTGGCGTCGACCGTCACGGCCAGCACCGGCGTGCTCATCACGTCCGCCGCGCGGACCTTGTGGGCCGCGGGCCCCGCCATGCGGATCGGTCCACCGGACATGATGCGCCTCCTCTGCCTACGATTGTGGCCGCATCCCCGCTACCGGGCCAGTGGCTCCGGACTTCCCGGAGAGGGACCAAAGACCATTCCTGCCCCCAGGGGAGCGGATTAACCTCGACCCCGAGGACGATCCCTGCGACGAGAGCGGTGACCGACGTGAAGTTCCCAGGCAGCAAGGCGCACCACGAGCCCACGCACGACGAGGCGGTGCGCTCGAACACCGTGGTGGTCGGGATCGACGGATCCCCGGCCTCCGACGACGCCGTCCGGTGGGCCGCCGCGACGGCCGCCGACCGCGGGCTGCCGCTGCACATCGTGCACGCTCTCGACTTCGCCCCCAGCGGCTACAGCGGGGCGCCGTTCATCCAGACCGCACAGGTCTTCGAATGGGTCGAGGACGAGGGCAAGACGCTGCTGCAGCGCGCCGAGGAGGTCGCCCGCACCGTCGCGCCGGCACTCGAGATCACCACCCGGCTCGCCGCCACCGGCAGCGCGCGCTGGCTCATCGACCTGTCCGCCCGCGCGCGGATGCTCGTGCTCGGCTCCTCCGGCACCGGCCGGGTGGGCGAGGCACTGCTCGGCTCCACCCCGGTGTCCGTCGCCAGCCACGGTCGCTGCCCGGTCGTCGTCGTCCGCGGCAAGGCTCCGGAGACCCTGCCCGACACCCGGCCCGTCGTCGTCGGGGTCGACGGCAGCCCCCTCAGCGAGAAGGCCGTCCGCGCGGCGTTCGAGGAGGCCGGCCTGCGCGGCGTCGACCTCGTCGCGGTGCACGTGTGGAGCGACATGCGGCGGGGCACCTTCGACGAGGCCGTGGAGGTTTCGATCGATCCGAACGCGTTCGCGGAATCCGAGCAGGCCCTGCTCGCCGAGCGCCTCGCCGGGTTCCACGACCGCTACCCCGACGTGAACGTGCGTCGCGAGGTGTACGTCGACGGGCCGCGCGCCCACCTGCTGGCCTGGTCGGAGAAGGCGCAGCTGCTGGTGCTCGGCAGCCGCGGCCGCGGCGGCTTCACCGGCATGCTGCTCGGCTCCACCAGCAACTCGCTGATCCGCGACGCGCAGTGCCCCGTCATGGTGGTGCGCCCCGACGAGTCCTGAAGGTCGCGCCACACCCCGGCGGTAGGGTACCTGGCACACGGGTACGAGCGTGCCCGGCAGGACCACGCACCAACGAATCACGGGGTATGCGGATGCGCATCGGGATGGGATTGAACTACAGCGGCGGATTCGCCGAGACGGCGGCGGAGGTGGCCGATCTCGAACGGGCCGGCCTCGACATCGTCTTCGTACCGGAGGCGTACTCGTTCGACGCGGTCAGTCAGCTCGGCTACCTCGCGGCCAAGACCGAACGACTCGAGCTGGCCTCGGGCATCTTCCAGATCTACACCCGCACGCCGAGCCTGACAGCGATGACCGCCGCAGGTCTCGACTACGTCTCCGACGGCCGCTTCGTCCTGGGCATCGGTGCGTCCGGCCCGCAGGTCATCGAGGGATTCCACGGCGTCAAATACGACGCGCCGCTCGGCCGGACCCGTGAACTCGTCGACATCTGCCGCCAGGTGTGGCGCCGGGAGAAGGTCGAGTACCAGGGCAAGTACTACCAGATCCCGCTGCCGCCGGAGAAGGGCACCGGACTCGGCAAGCCGCTCAAGCTGATCAATCACCCGGTGCGCGAACGCATCCCCGTCCTGATCGCCGCGATCGGCCCCAAGAACGTCGAGATGACCGCCGAGATCGCCGAGGGCTGGGAACCGATCTTCTTCTATCCCGAGAAGGCCGCCGACGTGTGGGGCGAGTCCCTCGCGCGCGGCAAGGCCAAGCGCGATCCCGCGCTCGGGGACCTGCAGGTCTACGTCGGCGCGGCGCTCGCGATCGGCGACGACGTCGACTTCCTGCTCGACTTCGTACGCCCGCACCTCGCGCTGTACATCGGCGGCATGGGGGCGAAGGGCAAGAACTTCTACAACGACCTCGCCGTCCGCTACGGGTACGCGAAGGAGGCGGAGACCATCCAGGACCTGTACCTCGCAGGCCGGAAGGAGGAGGCCGCCGCCGCGGTGCCCGACGACCTGGTGCGGGCGGTCTCGCTCATCGGGCCCGAGAGTTACGTCCGGGAACGCGTCGCCGCGTTCGCCGAAGCCGGCGTCACCACCCTCAACGTCAACCCGATCGCGGAGAACACCGCCGGCCGGGTCCGACTGATCGAACAGCTGCGGGAGATCTGCAACTGACACCCGCGCCGATGTGAGAACCCGGGCCCACCGGCCCGCCGACAGAGGGGATTTTCATGACCGAAACCCAACCGATCGTCGTCGCGGTCGACGGATCCGACGCGGCGGCGACCGCGGTGATCTGGGCGGCCCGCGCTGCCGCGGCCCGCGCGCTGCCGCTGCACATCGTCACCGTCGTGCACATCCCCGCGTTCTACTACTCCGAGCCCTACCTCGCGGAGAGCTTCCACGAGGAGATGAAGGAGACGGCGCGGGCGCGGCTCGACAGTGCCAAGGTGCTCGCCAAGCGCATCGCCGACGAGCAGGGCCCGGTCGAGATCACCACGGAGCAGATCGAGGGCAAGGTCGTCCCCACCCTCGTCGACCTCTCGAACCGGGCCGACACCATCGTGCTCGGCTCGCGCGGGCTCGGGGAGGTGAAGGGGCTGCTCGTCGGCTCCGTCACCCTCGGTCTCGCCTCGCACGCCCACTGCCCGGTCGCGATCGTGCGCGGCCGCACCCTCGACGGGGCACCGCCCTCCGACGGCCCGGTCGTGGTCGGCGTCGACGGTTCCGAGGCCTCCGTGCGCGCCGTCGAGGTGGCGTTCGCCGAGGCGGCCGCCCGCAAGGCGACGCTCGTCGCGGTGAACGTGTGGAGCGACGTGAGCGTGCAGCCGTCCCTGGGCGCGGTGCCCGAGGATCCGCAGTGGAGCAGGATCCAGACGGGGGAGGAGGTCGTGCTCGCCGAGAACCTCGCCGGGTTCCAGGAGCGCTACCCGGACGTCGTCGTCGAGCGCGTCGTCGCGCGGGACCGGCCGGTGCGGGTGCTGAGCGAGTACGCCGAACGCGCCCAGCTGATCGTCGTGGGCTCCCGCGGCCGCGGCGGCTTCAAGGGCCTGCTGCTCGGATCGACCAGCAACGCGCTGATGCAGACGGCCGACTGCCCCGTGCTGATCGTCCGGCCGGACGGCGAGAAGTAGCCGTCCCGTCCCGGCCTTCGCCGCATGTGGTTGCGCGGCAGGGTGCTTCCCGCGCGCGTCCCTACGCGCGCGGGAAGCGCCGCAGCGCGCGACCGCCGGGAACGTACCCGGACGCTCGATGCCCGGCACCCTGAGCGGGTGCCGGGCATCGTCGCCGGGTGGTTCCGGGTCGCCGCGTGGTCAGCCGAAGTCGTCGAGGCCGCGCCGGCGCAGCTCGCTCCACACGTCGGCGGGATGCACCCCGCGACGGACGGCGTCGTTCTCGATCAGCACGCCGAGCATCTGCGAACTGAGGAAGGCGACGTCCTCCGGGCGGTGCGTGCCGCTCTTGACGGTGAGCCATCCGGACACGTCGCCGCGTTTCGCGGCGCGGGCCATGTCGAGCACCGAGCCGAACAGCTCTGCCGACCCGGTGTCGCGGTCCTCCCGGGATCCGGGCTCGCGCACGCTGGTCATGCGCTCGCCCCTGCGTGTTCGTCGCGCCGGGCCTGACGGGCCAGCGCCCGGTCCCGGGCTTCCTCGAACCGCTCGGCCTTCGTCTGCAGGTCGGTGAGGAAGGCGTCGAGGTCCTCGCGCAGCTGCTCGCCGCGGCCGCCGAAGTCGGTGCGGTCGAACACGCGCCACTTGCGGAGCACCGGCAGCACCACGTCGTCGAGATGCTGCCGCAGGTCGTAGATGCCGCCCTTGGCGATCAGCACGGCGTTGCGCCGGAAGTTCGCCATCGACGCGCCCGGCATCCGAAAGCGGGTCAGCACGCTCATGATCGCGGCGAGCGCCTGGTCGGGGGCGATGTCGAGGGCGCCCTCGACGATGTTGCGATAGAACATCATGTGCAGGTTCTCGTCCGCGGCGACGCGGGCGAGCATGCGGTCCGCGATCGGATCCCCGCAGGCCTTACCGGTGTTGCGGTGCGAGACCCGGGTCGCCAGTTCCTGGAAGGTCACGTACGACACGGACTCGAGCATCGACGTCGAGCCCGGGTCGAATCCGGTGGTCATGTGCGCCATGCGTGCGTTCTCGAGCGCGACGGGGTCCACACCGCGGGTGACCACCAGGTAGTCCCGCATGACGACGGAGTGCTTGTTCTCCTCGGCCGTCCAGCGGCCCACCCACGTGCCCCAGGCGCCGTCGAGGCTGAAGTGTTCGGCGATCTCGCGGTGGTAGGAGGGCAGGTTGTCCTCGGTGAGCAGATTGGTGATCATCGCTGCCTGCGCGGTTTCGGACAGCGCGGACTGGTCGGGGTCCCAGTCGATGCCGCCGAGGGCGGCGAAGTTGCGGCCCGCGTCCCACGGAACGTAGTCGTGCGGATGCCAGTCCTTCGCCATCGCCAGGTGGCGGTGGACGTTGTCCTCGGCGATCGGCTCGAGCTCTCGGAGCAGTTCGAGATCCGTGAGTTCCCTGGTCACAGTGATGTATTCCCTCTCTGGTGGGACCCCGGGCGCCCCCTTGCGGCGCCCGGCGGTTGGTTCGGTCGGGTCAGAACCCGATGCGCATGATCAGTTGCGGAAGGCCGTCGATGTCCATCCGCTCGGCGAGTCGGTCAGCCGAATCCTCCACGCGCAGTGGATAGGTGAGTACGGACGCCGACAACCGGGCGTCGACCGCCGCCAACCACGCCCGCTCGGACGCGATGCCCACCCGGACCAGGTCGATCGGATCGCCGGAGTGCACCGAGAACACCAGCACGGTCTCCCGGTCGATGGCCGCCGCGAGTTCGGCGGTGTCCGGCACACCGGTGGTGATCAGCGCGCGCCCGGCGGGTCCGCCGGCGTCGAGATCGGCGCCCCAGTCGGTCACCACCTCGGCGTTGCCCTCGGGGTGCCAGTGCGACGTCCACCGGAACATCTCGCGCTGGTAGTACGGATTGCGGCGCATCGCGTCGGCCGAGTAGGTGAGCATGTCGGCGAGCGCCGGGGCCTCGTCCGACGCCAGCAGGCGAACCTGGACCCCGGGGAGGTCGGCGGCGGCCATCACGTCGGCGATGGTGGTCGCCGGCACCGGGATCCGGGCGAACGACTCGCGGTGGCTGCGCCGGTGCGAGATGGCGGCGAAGAACCCCAGGTCGGTGCTCGAAGGAGTGGCCGGCGCCGCTGCCTCGATCCGTGCGATCAGCTCGGGCCGCTCCGGCTCGGGCAGCAGCAGGGTCCGGGTGCTCCAGCCGAGCACCCGGATGCCGAGTTCGAGGTTGGCGACGGCGGCTCCGCACGAGATCAGCCGATCCGGGCGCAGGGGGTCCTGGCCGGGGGCGGCGAACTCGACCCGCTCCTCGAGTTCGGCCGTGCGGGCCGGGAGGCGCAGGTTCCACGGCTGAGTGTCGTGGATCGAGGGGGCCTCGATCACGGCACGCGCGATCACCTCGGTGTCGCTCGTGGACCAGGTGTCGGGCACCGTGGACATCGCAGCCTCCTCGTCCTGGTCGGTCACCTCGCACGGCTCATCGAGGATGACTGTCCGAGCATCGCCCGCGGGCTGCACCGGGCGCATGTGCCGAAGGTCCCGAAACTGCCGTCGAACGGCCCGGGGTCGGCGGCGCGCGAGCGAGCTGAGACGATGGTCACCGCAATGCCGGTGTCAGGAAAGGTGAGGGACGATGCCTCGGGTATTTCTCGTCGACGACCATGAGATCGTGCGGCGCGGGTTGGTCGACCTGCTCGACAGCGTGCCCGACTTCACGGTTGTCGGGGAGGCCGCGTCGGTCGGTGAGGCGCTGGCCCGCATCCCGGGCAGCGGAGCCGAAGTCGCGGTGCTCGACGTGCGCCTGCCCGACGGCAACGGCGTCGAACTGTGCCGCGAGCTGCGGGCCCGCATGCCGGAGCTGCGCGCGCTCATGCTCACCTCCTACGCCGACGACGAGGCCCTGTTCGACGCGATCATGGCGGGCGCGTCCGGATTCGTCCTCAAGCAGATCCTCGGCACCGACCTGGTCTCGGCGATCCGGACCGTCGCGGCCGGCGGCTCGCTGCTCGACAGCCGGGCGACGGCCGCGCTCATGGAACGCATCCGCGCGTCCCGCACGGCGGACCCGCTCGCCGAGCTGTCGGAGCAGGAGCGGGCCGTGTTCGAGCTGATCGGGGAGGGCCTGACCAACCGCGAGATCGCCGAGCGGCTGTTCCTGGCGGAGAAGACGATCAAGAACTACGTCTCGCGGCTGCTGGCCAAGCTCGGGATGCAGCGCCGCACGCAGGCCGCGGTGCTCGCCACCGAGCTGCGCAAGCAGCGCGAGGTCTGACGGGGACCCCGGGTCACAGGGGGACCTGCCACAGCACGCGCGTCCCGCCCCTCTCGCCGGGTCCGGTGCTGCAGCGTCCGCCGCACTGCTGGGCGCGCCGCTCGAGGTTCGCGAGGCCGCTGCGGCGCGGGGTGTCCGGCAGCCCGATGCCGTCGTCGACGATCTCGATCGTGAACTCGTCGCCCGCGGTGACGGATACGGAGATCTTCTCCGACTGCGAGTGGCGCAGCGCGTTGCTCAGTCCCTCCCGCAGCACCGCCTCGGCATGCGGATGGATGCGTGCGGGTACGAGAGTGTCGATGGCGCCGGCGAATTGGACGTTCGGCGCCACGGGGGACTGAGTGGTCAGGTCGCCGACCACATCCAGCAGCCGCCGCCGCAGGCTGGTCGACGCCGCGGCGCCGGTGGTGTGCAGATCGAAGATGGTGGTGCGGATCTCGCGGACCGTACGGTCGAGCTGCTCGACGGCGTGCTGGACGATGTCCGCGACCCGGTCCGGATCGGTGCCGGGCACCAGGGTGCTCTGCAGGCTCATCCCGGTGGCGAAGAGGCGCTGGATCACGTTGTCGTGCAGATCCTGTGCGATCCGGTCCCGGTCGGCGAGCACGTCGAGCAGCCGCTTCTTGCGTTGTTGCGCCGCGAATTCGAGTGCCACCGTGACCAGGTCGGCCATGGACTCGAGGCGCGTCACCTCCGCGTCGTCCCACGCATCGGAACGGGCCGACCGGGTGGCGATCAGTACGCCGGTGACCCCCGACGTGGCGGACAGCGGCAGGATCGCGGCGCGGCCCGCGCCGGCTGCCGGAAGCCCCTCGAGGTTGTCGGTGATCAGTGTGCGCCTGGTGCGGATCGCCTGCAGCACAGGAGAATCGGTGAGGTCGAGACGCGAGCCCGTCGCCGGCGGGCCGGGCGCGGCGGCGGCCCGGACGGTCCCCTCGGTGCCGTCGACCAGCAGGACGTAGGTGCCCACGGTGTGGGCGAGGTCCCGGACCCGGTCGACCAGGAGCGCCAGGGTCTCGTCGACGGAACCGCCCACCAGCAACCGTGAGTTGATCGCGGCCACCGCCTCGAGCCAGCGTTCGCGGGTGAGGGACCCCTCGAACAGGCGGGCGTTGTCGATCGCGACGCCCGCGGAGGTGGCGAGGACCTTCAGGATCACCTCGTCCTCTTCGGTGAAGGCGGGACCGTCGATCTTCTCGGTGAGATAGATGCTCCCGAAAACCCTGCCGCGCACCATGATCGGCGTGCCGAGGAAGCTCTTCATCGGTGGGTGGCCGGGTGGGAAGCCGATCGAGGCGGGATGCTCCGACAGGTCCGCGATCCGCACCGGCCGCGGGTCGTTGATGAGCAGGCCGAGCAGGCCCCGGCCCTCGGGCAGGTGCCCCATGCGGCTGCGCTCGGCCGGGTCGATGCCGACGTACACGAACTCCGACAGCCCGCCGTCGGGCGCCCGCACGCCGAGCGCACCGTAGCGGGCGCCGAGCAGCGCGACGGCCGCGGAGACGATGCGCTGCAGCATGG
>NZ_WVTE01000273.1:0-28507 GCF_009939605.1 Rhodococcus sp. YH1
CGCGCGCACCCCGAGCACGCCGACGTCGCGATCGAACGGCCGATCTTCGTCACCGGCCTCCCCCGCACCGGCACCACCGCGCTGCACCGCCTGCTCACCGCCGACCCCGGCCACCAGGGACTCGAGATGTGGCTGACCGAGCTGCCGCAGCCACGGCCGCCGCGCGAGACGTGGGCCGGGAACCCGGCGTTCGCGGCCATCGAGGCCGGGTTCGCGCAGCACCACGTCGAGCACCCGGAGTTCATGGGTGTGCACTACATGTCCGCCGGCGAGGTCGAGGAGTGCTGGCAGCTGCTGCGGCAGTCCTTCCGATCGGTGTCCTACGAATGCCTCGCGCACCTGCCCACCTACTCGCGCTGGCTCGCGCGGCAGGACTGGACCGGAGCGTACGCCCGGCACCGCCGGAACCTGCAGCTGATCGGGCTGCCCGACGCCGGCAAGCGCTGGGTCCTGAAGAACCCGAGCCACCTGTTCGCACTCGACGAACTGCTCACCGTCTACCCCGACGCGCTGATCGTCGTCACCCACCGCGACCCGCGCACCGTGATCCCGTCGGTGTGCAGCCTGGCCGCGCACGCCACCGACGGCTGGTCGCACACCTTCCGGGGCGCGAGCATCGGGCGCAGCCAGCTCGACCTGTGGGCGCGCGGGCTCGACACGTTCACCGCGGCACGGAGCCGGCACCACCCGGATCGGTTCGTCGACGTGGACTACCGCGACTTCGTCGCCGATCCCCTCGGCACGGTCGGCGCGATCTACGACCGGTTCGGCATCCCGCTCACCGCCGGCGCCGAACAGGCGATGGCCGCGCTGCACGCCGAGAGCCGCAGCGGGGATCGCCGGCCGGCGCACCGCTACCGGCTCGAGGACTTCGGTCTGAGCGACGCCGAGGTGGACGAGCGGTTCCCGGACTACGCCTGTCGCTGACCCGCGGCGACCGCCGCGGCGGCGAGGACGTCGAGCAGCGGGAACAGCGCGGCGGCGATGAGATCCCCGGTCTCGACGAACGCCTGCTCGGACAGGCCGATCGGGTCGGGGATGTTCGGGGTGCGGGCCGCGCCGCTGGGATCCCGGCAGGCGTCGAGCCGGGCGATCGTCTCCGCACCGGTGACGGTCGCGATGCGGTGCGCCTCGGTCAGAGTGAACGACTTCGCCGCGGCGCCGGCGGTCAGGCCGGCGACCCGGTCGCGCTGCTCCTCGCTCATGGTCAGGACCAGGTCGGCGCCCTCGACCATCGTCGCGGTCACCCGGCGGGCGCGGAAGTCGCTCGCGTCGGCGCCGAGACCGGCGATGACCGCGGCCGCGCGGGGTTCGACGGGATACCCGACGAGGGCCCGCGTGCCCGCGCTCTCGGCGGTCAGGTCGGCCCACCCCGATTCGCACGCGTAGGCCCGCGTCAGCCGCTCCGCGATCACGGACCGGCAGACGTTGCCGCTGCAGACGAACAGGATGTGCACGCGCGCACTCTAGCCGCCGCGAATCGGGCGGAGGGGACGCGATTTTCGGCGCCGTGCGATGTTCACGTGCCGTTCGCACGCGCGCCGCGTGTCGTTCACTCACGGCGGCCGGTTCGCGGGCCGCCCCGGCGGGGTCCGGAAGCCGTGTCCACGTCACGTCCAGACCGTGCGACATGGGATGATCGACATATGCCCGCACCCCTACCGCTCGATCCGATCGCCGAGGCCCACCGCCAGTGGACGGCCCACGGCTGGGGTGAGGTCGCGGACGGCATGGCCGCGGTGACCTCCGTGATGCGCGCGCAGCAGATCATGATGGCGCGGGTCGAGGAGGTTCTCAAACCGTTCGGGCTCACGTTCGCCCGGTACGAACTGCTGACCCTGCTGCACTTCACCAGGACCGGGGCGCTGCCCATGGCGAAGGCCAGCGCCCGGCTGCAGGTCCACCCCACCAGCGTCACCAATGCCGTGGACCGGCTCGAGACCGCGGGGCTCGTGCGCCGCACCCCGCACCCGAGCGACCGTCGCGCCACACTGGTCGAACTGACCGACGAGGGGCGGGCGCTGGCCGTCGAGACCACCGAGAAGCTCAACGCCGAGGTGTTCGCCCGGCCCGGCGTGCCCGACGACCAGCTCGAGACGCTGCTGCGGATCCTGGCCGGCCTGCGCCGCGACGCCGGCGACTTCGACACCGGAGGCGATCCCACCAGGTGGTGACACGGATCGGGGCCGTCCCGCAGGATGCGGAACGGCCCCGGTCGAGGACGACGATCAGACGTGCTTGAACTCCGGCGCGCGCTTCTCGACGAACGCGGCCATGCCTTCCTTCTGGTCGGCGGTGGCGAACGTCGAGTGGAACACCCGCCGCTCGAACTTCACGCCCTCGGCGAGGGTGGTCTCGAAGGACCGGTTGACCGCTTCCTTGGCCATCATCGCGACGGGCAGCGACATCGACGCCACCGTGGTCGCGGCCTCGAGCGCCACGTCGAACAGGTCCGCGGCCGGCACG
This sequence comes from Rhodococcus sp. YH1, assembly GCF_009939605.1. Lineage (NCBI taxonomy): Bacteria > Bacillati > Actinomycetota > Actinomycetes > Mycobacteriales > Nocardiaceae > Rhodococcus > Rhodococcus sp. YH1. Next base: position 2,467 of record NZ_WVTE01000273.1, read on the forward strand.
ATGCGCGACACCAGGCCCGCGCGCTCGGCCTCCTCGGCGTCCATGTTCCGGCCGGTCAGGCACATGTCCATCGCCTTGGCCTTGCCCACGGCGCGGGTGAGCCGCTGCGAGCCGCCGATGCCGGGGATGACGCCGAGCTTGATCTCGGGCTGGCCGAACTTGGCGGTGTCCGCGGCGATGATGAAGTCGCACAGCATGGCCAGTTCGCAGCCGCCGCCGAGGGCGTACCCGGAGACGGCGGCAATGATCGGCTTGCGGGCCGAGGAGAGCCGATCCCACTGCGAGAACAGGTCTTCCGCGTACACCTCGGAGAACGTCTTCGGCGCCATCTCCTTGATGTCCGCGCCCGCGGCGAACGCCTTCTCGGAGCCGGTGAGCAGGATGGCGCCGATACCGGCATCCGCCTCGAGCTCCTCGACGGCCGCCACCACCTCACGCATCAGTTGGCTGTTGAGGGCGTTGAGCGCCTTGGGCCGGTTCAGTGTGATGATGCCGACGCGGTCCTTGCGGTCGAGCAGGATCGTCTCGAAGTCCGTCACTGGGTTTCCTGTTCTGTCGAGCGGTTGCGGATCTCGGTGATGATGGCCGAGAAGTCCAGTCCGCCGCCACCCGACTCGTTGAAGCGGTGGTAGATCTCCGCGGCCCGCAGCCCCAGCTCGGCGTCGACGCCGTTGGCGCGCAACGCGTTCGCGGCCAGACCGAGGTCCTTGTCCATGAGCGCGGCGGCGAATCCGGGCTGGTAGTCGTTGTTGGCGGGGGTGGTGGGCACCGGCCCGGGCACGGGGCAGTTGCTGGTCAGCGCCCAGCACTGGCCGGAGGCGTTGGACGCGACGTCGAAGAGGGCCTGGTTGGTCAGTCCGAGCTTCTCGCCGAGCACGAAGGCCTCGCTGATGGCGATCATCGACACGCCGAGGATCATGTTGTTGCAGATCTTGGCGGCCTGGCCGACGCCGGACCCGCCGCAGTGCACGACCTTGCGACCCATCACCTCGAGCAGCGGCTTTGCGGCTTCGAAGTCCTCCTCCGACCCGCCGACCATGAAGGCGAGGGTGCCGGCGGCCGCACCGGCCACGCCGCCGGAGACGGGCGCGTCGATGGCGCGGTGCCCGGCCTGCACGGCCTTCTCGTGGGCGGCGCGCGCGTCGGCGACGTCGATGGTGGAGCTGTCGACGAACAGCGTGTTCGGCCGGGCGGCCGGCAGGACCTCGTCGTACAGCTTCAGCACGAGGGCGCCGTTGGGCAGCATCGTGATCACGACGTCGGCGTCGCGAACCGCGTCGGTCGCGGACTCGGAGATCGTGAGGCCGTCGGCGCGGCCCTGTTCCTGGGCCGCCGGCACCGGGTCGAAACCGGTGACCGGGTAGCCGGCCTTGACGAGGTTCGCGGCCATCGGCCCGCCCATGTGGCCGAGACCGAGGAAGGCGACGTTCGGCAGTGTGCTCATGTCAGGCGGTTTCCTTCTCGGGTGCGACGAGCCCGAGTTCGAGCTCGCCGAGTGGCTGGAAGTACGCGTCGACGTCCGCGTCGGTGACGTCGGCGAGGGTCGCCGGCGACCACGCCGGGTTGCGGTCCTTGTCGACCACCTGCGCGCGGATGCCCTCGACGAGGTCGTGCGAGCGCAACGACGCCAGGGACACCCGGTACTCCTCGTTCAGCACCTCTTCGAGGCTGCCGAGTTCGCGGGCGTGGCGCACCGATCGCAGGGTCACCTTCAGCGCGACGGGCGACTTGCCGAGGATCTGCTCGGCGGCCGCGCGGGCCTCGGGCTCCTCGGCGGCCTGCAGGCGGGCGACGATCTCCTCGACGGTCGGCGCCGAGTAGGCGGCGTCGATCCAGGAGCGCTGCGCGAGCAGCGGCGACTCCGGGGCCGGCTGGGCGAATTCGGCGAGCGCCTCGTCGACCGTGCAGGATTCAAGGGCGGCGACGAACTTGTCGAGCGCCTCGGACGGCACGAAGTGGTCGGCGAAACCGAGGGCGATGGCGTCGCCGGCCGTCATCCGGCCGGTGGTCAGGGCGAGGTGGGTGCCGAGCTCGCCCGGTGCGCGCGAGAGCAGCCAGGTGCCGCCCACGTCGGGGACGAAGCCGATGCCCACCTCGGGCATCGCGATCGTGGAGCGTTCGGTGACGACGCGGACGTTGCCGTGGGCGGCGATCCCGACGCCGCCGCCCATGACGATGCCGTCCATGAGCGCCACGTACGGCTTCGGGTAGCGGCCGATGGCGGCGTTGAGGATGTACTCGTCGCGCCAGAAGTCCTGCGAGCCGGTGCCTCCGTCGCGGGCGTCGTGGTAGATCGAGACGATGTCACCGCCGGCGCACAGGCCGCGCTCCCCCGCCCCGTCCACGACGACCGCACGGACCGAGTCGTCCCCGGCCCACTCGCCGAGCGCGGCGGCCGTCGCCTTCACCATGTCGTAGTTCAGGGCGTTGATGGCCTTGGGCCGGTTCAGGGTGATCCGGCCGATGCCGCCGGAGACCCGGACGAGGACGTCTTCCGTCTCGATCATTTTGCTCCGTTCTGCGCCGCGGCCACCACGCTGCGCGCGACGACCACCCGCATGATCTCGTTGGTTCCTTCGAGGATCTGATGCACCCGCAGATCCCGCACGATCTTCTCGAGCCCGTACTCGGCAAGATAGCCGTAGCCGCCGTGCAGTTGCAGCGCGTCGTTGGCGGCGTCGAAGCAGGCATCGGTGGCGAATCGCTTCGCCATGGCGCACAGCTCGACCACGTCGTCGGCATTCCGGTCCAGCGCGTCGGCCGCGCGCCACAGCAGGGTGCGGGAGGCCTCGATGCCGGTGCGCATGTCGGCGAGCCGGAACTGCAAGGCTTGCGAGTCGAGCAGCCGCTCGCCGAACGCCTTGCGTTCGGCGAGGTAGCCGACGGTCTTGTCGAGCGCGGCCTGAGCGCCGCCGACCGAGCACGCGGCGATGTTGAGCCGGCCTCCGTTGAGCCCGTGCATGGCGATGCGGAAACCGCTGCCCTCCTCGCCGAGCAGGTTCTCGGCGGGCACCCGGGCACCGTCGAAGATCACCTGCCGGGTGGGCTGGGCGTTCCAGCCCATCTTCTTCTCGTTGGCGCCGAAGGACAGCCCGGGGGTGTCCTTCGGGACGATGATCGCGGAGATGCCGCGCGGGCCGGGGTCGCCGGTGCGGGCCATCACCACGTACACGTCCGACGTGCCGGCGCCGGAGATGAACTGCTTGGCGCCGGTGAGGACGTACTCGTCGCCGTCGCGGACGGCCCTGGTGCTCAGGGCCGCCGCGTCGGAGCCGGCGCCGGGCTCGGTCAGGCAGTAACTCGCGAGCTGGTCCATCGAGCAGAGCCCGGGGACCCAACGGCGGCGCTGCTCGTCGTTGCCGAACCGGTCGATCATCCACGTGACCATGTTGTGGATGGAGATGTAGGCGGCGATGGACGGGCAGCCCTTGGCGAGTTCCTCGAAGATCCGGACGGAGTCGAGGCGACGCAGGCCCGACCCGCCGACGTCCTCGCGGACGTAGATGCCGCCCATCCCGAGGGCCGCGGCCTTGCGCAGGACGTCGACCGGGAAGTGCTTGGTCTGGTCCCATTCGACCGCGTTCGGGGCGAGGAACTCGGCGGCGAAGTCGCGGGCGGTGTCGCGGATCGCCCGGTCGTCGTCGGTGAGGGTGAACATCGGTATCTCGTCCTAGTCCATCGTCGGGATGACGAAGTGGTCGGCGTTCTCCTTCAGGCCGGAGAACCAGCGCTGCGTGACGGTCTTGGTCTTGGTGTAGAAGCGGATCGAGTCCGGGCCGTGCTGGTTGAGATCGCCGAAGCCGGACCGCTTCCAGCCGCCGAAGGTGTGGTACGCGATCGGCACCGGGATCGGCACGTTCACGCCGACCATGCCGACGTTGACGCGGTTGGTGAAGTCGCGGGCGGTGTCGCCGTCGCGGGTGAAGATGGCCACGCCGTTGCCGTACTCGTGCTCCGAGGGCAGCCGCAGGGCCTCCTCGTAGTCGTGCGCGCGGACGACGATCACGACGGGACCGAAGATCTCCTCGCGGTAGATCTTCATCTCCGCGGTGACGTTGTCGAACAGGGTGGCGCCGGAGAAGAAGCCGTTCTCGTGGCCCTCGAGCACGAAGTCGCGCCCGTCGACGACGAGCTCGGCGCCCTCGTCGATGCCGGACTGGATGTAGTCGTGCACCCGCTGGCGAGCCTCGGCGGTGACGAGCGGGCCGAAGTCGGCGTTCGGGTCGTCGCTGCGGCCGACCTTCAGCTCGGCGACGCGTTCCTTCAGCTTGGCGACGAGAGCCTCGGCGGCCTCCTCACCGACGGGCACCGCGACGGAGATGGCCATGCAGCGCTCACCGGCGGAGCCGTAGCCGGCGCCGACGAGGGCGTCGGCCACCTGGTCCATGTCGGCGTCGGGCATGACGATCGCGTGGTTCTTGGCGCCGCCGAAGCACTGGGCGCGCTTGCCGTGGGCGGCGGCGGTCTCGTAGATGTACTGGGCGATCGGCGTGGAGCCGACGAAGCCGACGGCCTTGACGCGCTCGTCGGTCAGCAGCACGTCGACGACGGTCTTGTCGCCGTTGACGACGTTGAACACGCCGGCGGGCAGCCCGGCCTCGATGAACAGCTCCGCCAGGCGCAGCGGCACCGACGGGTCGCGCTCGGAAGGCTTGAGCACGAACGCGTTTCCGCACGCGATGGCCGGTCCGGCCTTCCACAGCGGGATCATCGCGGGGAAGTTGAACGGGGTGATGCCGGCGACGACGCCGAGCGGCTGGCGCATCGAGTAGACGTCGATGCCGGTGCCGGCGGAGTCGGTGAACTCGCCCTTGAGCAGGTGCGGGATGCCGGTGGCGAACTCGATCACCTCGAGGCCGCGCTGGATGTCGCCCTTGGCGTCGGCGACGGTCTTGCCGTGCTCGGAGGACAGCAGCCGCGCGAGGTTGTCCATGTCGTCCTGCACGAGCTGCAGGAACTTCATCAGCACGCGGGCGCGCTTCTGCGGGTTGAACGCGGCCCATTCCTTCTGAGCCTCGACGGCGTTCGCGATGGCGGCCTCTGCCTCGGCGACGTCGGCGAGCGGAACCCGGGCCTGCACCTCGCCGGTGTTGGGGTCGAAGACGTCGGCGAACCGGTCGGAGGCACCGGGGATGTGCTTGCCCCCGACGAAGTGGGTGAGTTCTCGAACGCTCATGTCCGGATCCGTCCTAACTGGTCGAATTCTCGTGTTTCGGTGGGATGATCGGGGGCAGCGGACGACACCCCCGGCAATGTGTGCTCATCCTATAGTTGGAAGTCCATGTATGTCCATAGGCGGCTGCGCCGCCGGTGCGTCCTTTGGGTCGCTCCAGCCGCCCAAAGGACGCACCGGCCGCGGAGCGGCCTATCGCAGCCGCCGGTACATCTCTTCCAGGTCGGCGGCACCGCGGATGACCACCGACTCGTCGGTGCCGCCGGCCCGCAGGACCCGCCGCAACAGCATCGGATCGAGATCGTCCAGCGCGGGCCGGTACGGCTCGGCCGGCAGATCCGGCAACCGGATCGCGTCCCCGTAGAAGTCCTCGTCGTCGGTCTCGGCGGCGTCCACCCCGCCGATCAATGCGTTCAGGTCGACCCCGCGCAGGGTGAGCACCGCCAGCGGCTGCTCGTCGACGTGCTCGGCCAGCAGGTACCCGACCGCCGCCGCGTGTTTGCACGGCCACCCGTCGTCCGGGCACGTGCAGTCGAAGTCCAGTTCACCGGCGCGCCGCGGCAGCAGCAGCGGACCCAGTTCCTCCGGCAGCGCACCACCCGCGAGCCGGACCAGCATGCCCGGAGCCGACCGCACCCGGCCGATCAGCTCCGTGACCGCCTCCTCGTCGAGCGTGCGGATCGAGACCGTCGAGGTGAACGGGCGCAGCTGACTGCCCTGCACCTCCCCCACCGCCACGCCGGGCTCGAGCCGCATCGAGACCACCTGTCCCGACCGGGCGTAGGTCCGGCCCCGCGCCAGCCGGCCCTTGTCGGCGACCTGCTCCATCGCCGAGACCAGCTCCTTCGACCACCAGGTGCGTCCGATCGACCCGCGCTTCGTCCGCGCCTCGATGCCGCCGACGACCCGCCGGCGCTTGCCGTAACGGTCGAACCCGCCGGCCGGGCTCACTCGCCCACCGCCTCGTCGCCCAGGGACAGCAGCGAGTGCAGCTGCTCGGTGGACAGCTCGGTGATCCAGTTCTCGCCCGCTCCCACCGCAAGCTCCGCCAATTCCTGTTTCCCCGCGATCATTTCGTCGATCCGTTCCTCCAGCGTGCCGACGCACACGAGCTTGCGGACCTGCACGTCGCGGCGCTGGCCGATGCGGAACGCCCGGTCGGTGGCCTGGTTCTCCACCGCCGGATTCCACCAACGATCCAGGTGCACCACGTGATTCGCGGCCGTCAGGTTCAGGCCCGTGCCGCCGGCCTTGAGCGAGAGCAGCATCATCGGCGGGCCGCCGTCGCCCTGGAACGCGGCGACCATCGCGTCGCGCCGGCCCTTGGACACCCCGCCGTGCAGAAACGGCACCGTGGTGTCGAACCGCTCGGCGAGATACGGGGCGATCAGCTCACCGAATTCCCGGAACTGGGTGAACAGCAGCGCCTTCTCGCCGTCGGCGAGGATCGACTCGACGATGTCCTCCACCAGCCCGAGCTTGCCCGAACGGTGCCGGCCCCGCCGCAGCACCCCGGAGCCGTCGCCCAGGTAGTGCGCGGGGTGATTGCACACCTGCTTGAGCCGGGTCAGCGCGGCGAGCACCGCGCCCTTGCGGGCCATGCCCTCCTTGTCCCGGATCTGCCGCATCATCTCGTCGACCACCGCCCGGTACAGCGCCGCCTGCTCGGCGGTCAGGTTGGCCCGCACCGTCTGCTCGAACTTCTCCGGCAGGTCCGAGATCACCGACGGATCGGTCTTGACGCGGCGAAGCACGAACGGCGACGTCAACGCCCGCAGCCGCGCGGCGGCGGCCGCGTCGCGCTCCCGCTCGATCGGGACGGCGAACCGGGCCCGGAACGTCGACGGCGAACCCAGCAGGCGGGGATTGGCGAAGTCGAGGATCGATCGCAGTTCCTCGAGCCGGTTCTCCACGGGGGTGCCGGTGAGCGCGACGCGGTGCCGCGCGGGGATCGCCCGCGTCGCGCGGGACTGCGCGGTCGCGGCGTTCTTCACGTGCTGGGCCTCGTCGAGCACCACCCGGCCCCAGCGCAGCGACCTCAACGGCGCCACGTCACGCGCGACGAGCGCGTACGTCGTGATCACCAGGTCGCTGTCGGCGACCGCCGCGGCCAGCGCGGCGTCGCGCAACCGCGCCGGGCCGTGGTGGACGTGCACGCGCAGGCCCGGGACGAACCGCTGGGCCTCGCGCTGCCAGTTGCCCACCACCGACATCGGGCACACCAGCAACGTCGGGGGCACGTCGTCGCCGCCCGCCCGTTCGTGGGCGAGCAGCGCGAGCACCTGCACGGTCTTGCCGAGGCCCATGTCGTCGGCCAGCACCGCGCCCAGCCCGAGGCCGCTCATGAACGCCAGCCACTCCAGGCCGCGCTGCTGGTACGGACGCAAGGTCGCGTGCAGGCCGGGTGGGGGCGGCACCGGTTCGGGCCGGACCTGCCCGTCGAGCAGGGTCGCCACCCAGCCGGTAGCGGCGACGTCGGTGACCTCCACCGGGGGCGGCTCGTCGCCGGTGAACCGGCCGAACAACGTCGCCAGCGTCGCGTCCGTCGCGCCCTGGCCGGCGACGTAGCGGGCGGCCCGCGCGAGCGCGATCGGATCGGCCTGCACCCACTTGCCGCGCAGCTTGACCAGGTCGCTGTTGGCCGCGATCAGCCGTTCCATCTCGGCGGGGGTGAGCAGCATGTCGCCCACGGCAAGCTGCCACTCGAACGAGACGAGCGCGTTCATGCCGACGGTGTCGTCCTCGGCGGCGACGGGTGCGACCGGCGAGGACACCTGCAGCCGCAGCGACGGCTCGAGCCGCGCCCACGCGCGCGGCAGCAGCAACGCGACGCCGGCCTCACCCAGCGCACGGCCACCGTGCTCCACGAGGTCGGTCACGACCCCCGTCGGCAGCAGCAGGTCCAGGCTGTCCGGGTCGCGCGGCACGTCCTGCAGCCGCGGATACGCCTTCAGGGCGGCGCCGAGCTTGCGGATCCCGATCTGCAGCAGCTGCGCGTCGGAGCCGTCCACCGGCACCGGCACCGGCGCCTGCCCCTCCGACCGCAGGCACACCTCGAGCCGCCACAGCGTGTCGGCGCCGATGCCGTCCTCCTCGTCGTCCGGTTCGACGAGCCGCAGCACCAGGTCGGGCTCGTTTCCGGCGAGCGAGGCCCGCCATTCGTCCAGCGCCTCGGCCATGCGCGGGGAGCCGCTGTGGTGCGGCTGCCCCTCGGCCAGGGCGGCGATCAGCGGATGCAGCGAGGTACCCACGTTGCCGATCAACGCCCGGGTGATCGGATCGGTGAGCTCGGTGGCGAGGTCGTCGAGGAGCGCCGCGGGCCGGCCGGCCTGCCGCTGCACCGGCGGCATCGCGGCGGACAGCTCGGCCGTCCAGGCCCGGATCCGGTCGCCGCCGAGCAGGCGCCACCGGGCCCACCACTGCCCGTCGGCGCGGTGCAGTTCCGGGGCCACCCGCCCGGCCTGCGCCCAGCGCTCGATGCCGCGGGCGACGTGGGCGAGGTAGCGCAGGTCCCCGGCCACCCCCTCGGCGTGCCGCGGCAGCGCCAGCAGCAGCTCCGCGGCGTCGGGCGGCGCGACCGCCACCGCGGGGATCCGCCGCGGAGCGTCGTCGCCGGGCAGACGCAGCTCGACGCGGTGCCGGAACGGCCGGTCGATCCATCGTCGCAGTACAGCGGGTGTGTCGTCGGGCGGGTCGTCGCCGTCGCGCCACAGCATCAGGCCCGCTCCCGGTGACCACAGCCCGTGCAGCATGCCCACCATGGTGCCAGCCGCGACCGACACCGTCGTGACGGGCTGGGGCGCACGCCCGCCGTCGTGGCGGGTGGGCCCGCGCGGGACGGTCGTGCCGAGCGTGCGCCGAGCGCCGGTGACGATCGGCCCTGGATCGGGCTCGCTCCCCGGAGGACACTGGGCTGCAGGTGCACCCACCAGGAGACTGCGATGTCGATCATGATCCAGGTCCTCGAACAGGCCTACAGCGCCCACACCCCTTGGGAGCAGGTCAAGTACGCGTTCGTCGACTCCGAGCACATCACCACGATGCGGCTCGACGGCCAGTGCGGCGTGTGGCTCGACGGGACGAAACACGGTGAGTCCCACCGGCTCGCCGCCACCGCCACCGCGGAGCAGGCGGTGTTCTTCCTGCTGACCGTGTTCGACCGGATCGCCGAGTGCAGGCAGCACGGGGGGTCGTGGATCGTCGGGCACGACGGCCGCACCATCGAGTCCATCCACGCGACGCGGTTTCCGCTGACGACCGACGGCTGAGCGGGCACCGGCGCCGCCGCTGTCGGTGCGGTCGGTGAGAATGTCCGCGTGCGAGGGGGCGCAGCGTTCTGGGGGCTGGTGGTGGCGGTCGCGATCGCCGTGTCGTGGGGTTGGGACCGGATCGAGTCGAACGCACCACCGGCACCGGGCAGCCCCGGCCGCGGCGAGCTCGAACAGTTGCTGGCGCGGGCGGCGGTGGTGCCGCACCGGCCGCAGGTGCCGGGGTACGAGCGGGGGTGCGGACCGGGCGAGGGGTGCGTGTTCGGGGAGGCGTGGTCCGACGACCATCCGGGACCAGGCGGCCGCGACGGGTGCGACACCCGCAACAACGTGCTCGCCCGCGATCTGCGCGACGTGGCGTTCCGGCCCGGCACCGGCGACTGTGTCGTCCTGTCGGGCACGCTGACCGACCCGTACACCGGGACGCGGCTCGAATTCCGTCGCGCCGAGGGCCGGGCCGTCCAGATCGACCACATCTACCCCCTGGCGGCGGCGTGGGACCTCGGGGCGGCGGCCTGGCCGGCCGAACGGCGCCGGCAGTTCGCCAACGACGTCGCCTACAACCTGATCGCGGTGGACGGCCCGGCGAACGAGGACAAGCGCGATCACACCCCGGCCGAGTGGCTGCCGCCGGCGGCGGCGTATCGCTGCTGGTTCGCGGGCAAGTACCTGTCGGTGGCGGTGCGCTACGGGCTGCCGATCACGGTGGCCGACCGGCGGGCGCTGGCGTCGACGATCTCCGCGTGCCGAGCCCGTCGTCGCGGCGATCGCCCGCTCGTCGGTCGGACCCATCCACGAATTGCCCGCGCGGACGCCCGGTGGTCGCGCGGCTGCCGCCCTCCGGCGCCGTGCCCCGCATCCGGGCGCAGGGAACTAGCGTGGCACTCATGGTTTCGCGCATCACCAAGGACACCCGCCTGTGCATCTCGCTGTCGGGCCGCCCGAGCAACATCGGCACCCGCTTCCACAACTACCTCTACGACGAACTCGGCCTGGACTTCGTGTACAAGGCGTTCACGACGACCGACCTGCCGGCGGCGGTGGCCGGGATCCGCGGCCTCGGCATCCGCGGGTGCGGGGTGTCGATGCCGTTCAAGGAAGCGGTCATTCCCCTGATCGACGAGCTGCACGACTCGGCGCGGGCCATCGAGTCGGTGAACACCGTCGTCAACGAGAACGGGGTGCTGCACGCCTACAACACCGACTACCAGGCGGTGGTGGATCTGCTGCGCGAGCACGAGGTCGACCCCGCGTTGCCGGCCGCCGTCGCCGGCAGCGGCGGGATGGCAAAGGCGGTTGTGGCGGCCCTGCGCGACAGCGGGTTCGCGAACGTGTCGGTGATCGCCCGCAACGAGAAGACCGGTCGCCCGCTCGCGCAGCAGTACGGGTTCGACTGGCGGCCCGAGCTCGGCGAGCTCGCTCCGGGCCTGCTCGTCAACGCCACGCCGATCGGGATGGCGGGCGGGCCGGAATCCGGGCAGCTGCCGTTCCCCGAAGCCGCGGTGGGCGCGGCGACGACGGTGTTCGACGTGGTGGCGATGCCCCCGCAGACGCCGCTGATCCGCGCGGCCCGGGAGCGGGGACTGCCCGTGATCACCGGCGCCGAGGTCATCGCCCTGCAGGCGGCGCAGCAGTTCGCGCTGTACACCGGCGTGACCCCGACGCCCGAGCAGGTGCGCCGCGCGTCGGAGTTCTCCCGATCCGCGGCCTGAGCCCCGGCATTCACGCTCCGGTGGCGATCTCCCGGGCCGGGTCCCGGCACCACTGCGACCACGAGCCCGGGAACAGGGCTGCGTCGATCCCGGCGAGGGCGAGCGCCGCAATCTGATGGGTCGCGGTCACCCCGGATCCGCAGTAGACGGCGACGGGACCGTCCCCGCACACGGTCGCGAAGCGGTCGGCGAGTTCCTCGGCGGTCCGGAACGTGCCGTCCTCGCGGAGGTTGTCCGTGGCGGGGGCGCTGACCGCGCCGGGGATGTGGCCGGCGCGCGGATCGACGGGCTCCTCGTCGCCCCGGTACCGCGCCGCGGCCCGCGCATCGAGCAGGGTTCCCCGCGAAGGGAACTCGGCCGCCTCGTCGATGCCGACGGTGGACATCCGGCCGCCGCGCAGGGTCACCGATCCCGGCTTCACGGCCTCCCCCGGCCCGGCCGCGAGGCCATGTCCCTCCGCCGTCCACAGCGACAGCCCGCCGTTGAGCAGGCGCACGTCCCGAAGGCCCGCCCAGCGCAGCAGCCACCAGGCCCGGGCGGCGGCGAGGCCCCCGGTGTCGTCGTAGACGGCGACGGTGTCGCCGTCGTCGATCCCCCACCGTCGCGCGTGGTCCTGCAGCCGCACCACGTCCGGCAGGGGGTGACGGCCTCGCTCGGGCGAGCCCGGATCGGCGAGCTCGGTCTCGAGGTCGACGTACACCGCTCCGGGGATGTGACCCTCGTGGTAGCGGTCCTCGCCGTTCGGGTCGTCGAGCGACCAGCGCACGTCCAGCAGAACCGGCGGCCTGCCCACCTCGACGAGATCGGCCAGTTCGCTCACGGTCATCAGCACGGGATTCGCAACCATGGCTCCGATCCTGGCACGCCCGCGCGGTGGGCGCCGCGCGACACGGGAGGTGCGGCGGCGTCCACTGCGGCAGAATGCCGCCCGGGTCCACTGCGGCAGAATGCCGCCCGGGTCCACTGCGGCAGAATGCCGCCCGGGTCCACTGCGGCAGAATGCCGCCCGGGTCAGATGCTCCCGCGCCCACCCGTCCCGCCCCGCTCACCCAGCCGATCGGGGCGGGCATCGTCACGGCCCTCGTCGGATTCACCAGTTCGTTCGCGGTGGTGCTGACGGGACTGCGGGCGGTCGGGGCGTCGCCGTCGGAGGCGGCGTCCGGTCTGCTGGCGCTCTGTGTGACGCAGGGGCTCGGCATCCTGTGGCTGGCGCGGCGGTACCGCACACCGATCACCCTCGCGTGGTCCACGCCCGGCGCCGCGCTGCTCGCCGGCACCGGCGTGGTGGCGGGCGGATGGCCGGCCGCGGTGGGCGCGTTCGTCGTCGTGGGCGCCGCGATCGTCCTGACGGGGCTGTGGCCGCGGCTCGGCGCCCTGATCGCGGCGATCCCGACGCCACTGGCGCAGGCCATGCTCGCCGGGGTGCTCGTCCCGCTCTGCCTCGCCCCGGTCGAGGGGGTGATGTCCTCGCCCGCCTCGATCCTGCCCGTGGTGGCGACGTGGCTCGTGCTGCAGCGGCTGCGGCCGCGCTGGGCGGTGCCGGGGGCGTTCGCGACGGCCGCGGTGGTCGTGGCAATCCACCTGTCGCGCTCGGGAACCCGGCCCGCGGCGCGGGATCTGCTGCCCTCGATCGATCTCACGGCTCCGGCGTGGACGTGGCAGGCGCTGCTCGGCATCGCCGTGCCCCTGTACATCGTGACGATGGCGTCGCAGAACATCCCGGGCACCGCAGTGCTCGACTCGTTCGGTTACGCCACGCCGTGGCGGGCGGCGATGACGGTCACGGGCCTCGGCACCGTCGTGGGCGCGCCGGCCGGTGGGCACGCGATCAACCTCGCGGCGATCAGTGCGGCGCTGGCGGCGGCGCCCGAGGCGGACCCGGATCCGGCACGCCGGTGGGTGGCGGCGTGGTCTGCGGGCTGGTCGTATCTCGCGCTGGCCCTGTGCTCGAGCGGGCTCGCGACGGTCGTGGCGATGGCACCGGACGGGGTGGTCGAGGCGGTGGCCGGATTGGCCCTGCTCGCGACGCTCGGCGGGGCCCTGGCCTCGGCTCTGCGCGACGCGCCGGAGCGCGAAGCAGCGGTCGTGACGTTCCTGGTCGCGGCGTCCGGATCGACCCTGTTCGGTATCGGATCGGCATTCTGGGCGTTGATGGTCGGACTTGCCGTCCGCGTGGGACTATCGTCAGCACGGTGACGAACCGCCAGCCGACGACGCCCGCCGCCGACCCACCCGTTCCCGCCCGGTTCCCGGTCCTCTGGCCGATGCAGACCCGGTGGGCGGACAACGACCACTACGGCCACGTCAACAACGTCACCTACTACTCGTACTTCGACTCCGCGGTCAACGGATGGCTGATGGCCACGACCGGGGTCGACATCCGGGAGCTGGACGCGATCGGCGTGGTCGCAGAGACGTCGTGCCGGTATCTGGCGGAGCTGTCGTTCCCGGACCGGCTGCGCGTCGGCCTGGCGGTGGAGCGGCTGGGAACCCGCAGTGTCACCTATTCGCTGGCCATCTTCCGGGAGGACGGCGAAGGCGGGCTGCAGCCGGCGGCGACCGGGCGTTTCGTGCACGTGTACGTCGACGCCCGCACGCGACGTCCCGTGGCGATCCCCAAGGAGATCAAGAAGGCGGTCGCCCAGCTGGTGACGCCCCCAGCGGAATAGCTCCCGACCACCAAGCATCCGCTTGGCATTGTATTCATCTACCGGATTACACTCCGGGGCATCCGCACGTCCCCGAGAGAGAGCGATCCCAAGATGCGCGATGCTGTCATCGTCGAAGCCGTTCGTACCCCCATCGGCAAGCGGGGCGGCGGCCTGTCCGGCGTCCACGCCGTCGAGCTGTCCGCCCACGTCCTGCGCACCATCGCCGAACGCACCGGCATCGACCCGGCGCTCGTCGACGACGTGCACTGGGGCACCGTGCAATCCGTCGGCATGCAGTCGGGCAACATCGGCCGCATGGCCGTGCTCGGCGCGGGCTGGCCGGAATCGGTGCCCGGCTTCACCATCGACCGGCAGTGCGGCTCGTCGCAGCAGGCCGTCTCGACGGCGGCCGCGGCGGTGATCTCCGGCCAGGCCGATCTCGTCGTCGCCGGCGGCGTCGAGATCATGTCGGCGATCCCGCTGGGTTCCTCCGCCCCCGAGGGCACCGGGCAGATGGGCGGCCCGGCCCGCGAGCGGTACGCCGACGAGCTCACCGCGCCCGGCTTCCACGGCCGCTTCAACCAGGGCGTGGGCGCCGAGATCATCGCCGAGCAGTGGGGCATCTCCCGCACCGAGCTCGACGAGTACTCCGTCCGGTCGCACGAGCGGGCCGCCCGCGCGCAGGACGAGGGGTTGTTCACGGACGAGATCGCGCCGTACACCCTGGCGGACGGCACCGTGATCGCCGCGGACGAGGGCATCCGGCGCGGCTCCACCGTCGAGAAGCTCGCGGGCCTCAAGGCCCCGTTCCGGGAGAACGGAGTGGTCACCGCCGGCAACGCGTCCCAGATCTCCGACGGCGCCTCCGGGCTGCTGATCACCACCTCGGAGAAGGCGAAGGCGCTGGGCCTGACCCCGCTCGCGCGCGTGCACACCGCCGTGGTCACCGGCGACGATCCGGTCAAGATGCTCACCGGCCCCATCCCGGCCACCGCCCTGGCGCTGAAGCGGTCGGGACTGTCGCTCGACGACATCGACGCGTTCGAGGTCAACGAGGCCTTCGCCTCGGTACCGCTGTCGTGGCAACGCGAGACGGGCGCGCCGCTCGAGAAGCTGAACCCCCTCGGCGGTGCCATCGCGCTCGGCCACCCCCTCGGCGCCTCGGGCGGTCGCCTGGCCGCGACGTTGATCCACCACCTGCGCCGCACGGGTGGCCGCTACGGCCTGCAGACGATGTGCGAGGGCGGCGGCACCGCCAACGCCACGATCTACGAGATCCTCTAGTCCGCGGTGGTGCCTTCCGGGACCCGGCCCCGGAAGGCACGCCTCATCGCTGCGCCAGCCGCTCGAGCAGCGGCGTCGTGCGCGGACCCACCAGTTCGCGCATCACCAGCGCCATGTTGGTGCGCTCGACGCCGGGGATCTCGAGGATCTGCCCGGCCAGCCGGTAGAGATCCTCGGCGTCGCGCGCGACCACCTTCACCGACAGGTCCGTCTGCCCCGTCATGCCGTACACCTCGGTCACCTCCGGGATCTGTGCCAGGGCCGCGACGACCGAATCGAGCCGGTGCTGATCGACCCGGGTGGCGACGAACGCCGCCAGCGGATAGCCGAGAGCCCGCGGATCCACCCGCCGCTCGAACGACCCGAGGATCCCCTCCGCATCCCATCGCGCGAGCCGCGCCTGCACCGTGTTCCGGGACAACCCCAGACGCTGGGACAGCTCCACCCCGGTCGCCCGCGGGGTCCGCGCAAGCTCGAGCAGCAGCCGGGCGTCGGTGGCATCGAGACTGGTCATATTTCGCAGTATGACAGCGGCGGGCACCCCAAAACCGTGCTTCCTGCACAATTGCGCATCGGCCGATTGCGCACCTGCACCCCGCGTGGATCATGTGAGGTACAACACAGGTCCGCCGGCCCGCCTCACGAGGGCGACCGGTCCCGCCATAGCGAGGTGGTGCACGGTGGTCGACAAGATTGCCTATCCGGTCCAGCTGATCCAGCCCGACGGACGACGGGTCTACAACCCCGAGTACTCCGCGCTCGTCGCCGACGTCGGACCCGACGAACTCCGCGCCCTCTACCGCGACATGGTCGTCGTCCGCCGCCTCGACGCCGAGGCCACCGCGCTGCAGCGGCAGGGCGAACTCGGACTGTGGGCGCCCCTGCTCGGCCAGGAGGCCGCCCAGGTCGGCTCCGCGCACGCCCTCCACCGCGACGACTACGTGTTCACCAGCTACCGCGAGCACGGGGTGGCCTGGTGCCGCGGCGTCGACCCCGCCGACATGACCCGGCTGTGGCGCGGGTGCGCCCACTCCGGCTGGGATCCGGCCACGGTCAACATGACCAATCCCGCCATCGTTGTCGGCTCCCAGGGCCTGCACGCCACCGGATACGCGATGGGCGCCCACTTCGACGGCGCCGAGATCGCCACCGTCGTCTACTTCGGCGACGGGGCGACCAGCCAGGGCGACATCGCCGAGGCCCTCGGCTTCGCCGTCGCGTGGGGCGTCGGCGTGGTCTTCTTCTGCCAGAACAACCACTGGGCGATCAGCCACCCGGTCCGGTCGCAGAGTCCCGTCCCGATCGCGCAGCGCGCCGCCGGCTACGGGATGCCGGCCGTGCAGGTCGACGGCAACGACGCGCTCGCGGTGCTCGCCGTCACCCGCCGGGCCACCCGGCATGCGCGGGAGGGCAGCGGCCCGTCGTTCGTCGAGGCCATCACCTACCGGATGGGCCCGCACACCACCTCCGACGACCCCACCCGCTACCGCACCCCCGCCGAGACCGAACTGTGGAAGGCCCGGGACCCGATCGACCGGCTCCACCGGCTGCTCCGGCGGGAAGGACACGCCGGCGACGAGTTCTTCGACGAGGTCGGCGCCGCCGCCGACGAGGCCGCGGCCCGGCTGCGCGCCGGCACCCTCGGTGCCCCGAACCCCGAGCCGCTGAGCATGTTCGACCACGTCTACGCCACCGACCATCCGATGATCGCCGAGGAACGAACCCGCTACCGCGACTACCTCGCCGATTTCGAGAACGCGACCCACGAGGAGGCGCTGTCATGACCACCACCACGCTGGCCCTCGGGGCCGCCCTCGGCGCCGGGCTGCGCCGGGCCCTCGAACACGACCGCAAGGTGGTGATCATGGGCGAGGACGTCGGCCGGCTCGGCGGGGTCTTCCGGGTCACCGACACGTTGCAGAAGGACTTCGGCGACAACCGCGTCATCGACACGCCCCTCGCCGAATCCGGGATCGTGGGAACGGCTTTCGGCATGGCCCTGCGCGGCTACCGGCCGGTGTGCGAGATCCAGTTCGACGGCTTCGTCTACCCCGCGTTCGACCAGATCGTCTCGCAGGTCGCCAAGATCCACTACCGCACCGCCGGGAGGGTCACCGCCCCCCTGACCATCCGCATCCCCTACGGCGGCGGGATCGGTGCGGTGGAGCACCATTCGGAGTCACCCGAGGCGTACTTCACGCACACCGCCGGACTGCGGGTCGTCAGCCCGAGCCATCCGGCCGACGCCTACACGATGATCCAGCAGGCCATCGCGCTCGACGACCCGGTGATCTTCCTCGAGCCGAAACGCCGGTACTGGGACCGCGGCGAGGTCGACCTCGACGCCGAGCCCGACCTCCCGCTCGACAAGGCCCGCGTCGCCCGGCCCGGAACGGACGTCACCGTCGTGACGTTCGGATCGATGGTGGCCACCGCGCTGCACGCCGCGCAGATCGCCGACACCGAGGGGCACTCGGTCGAGGTGATCGACCTCCGGTCCCTCTCCCCCATCGACTTCGACACCGTCGAGGCGTCGGTCCGGCGCACCGGACGGCTCGTCGTGGTGCAGGAGGCTCCGCTGTTCTGCGGCATCGGCGCCGAGATCGCCGCCCAGCTCGCGGAGCGCTGCTTCTACCAGCTCGAGGCGCCGGTGCTGCGGGTCGGCGGCTTCGACATCCCCTATCCCCCGGCGAAACTCGAGGCTTACCACCTGCCCGACCCGGACCGGATCCTCGACGCCGTCGACCGCAGCCTCGCGGCGTGAGGAGCCGGACATGGAACCGGGCATGAGCGAACACGGCACCGTGGTGACCGAACACAGCGAGGTCTTCCGGCTGCCGGACCTCGGGGAGGGCCTGACCGAGGCGGAACTGGTGTCGTGGTCCGTCGCCGTCGGCGACCGGGTCGAGCTCAACCAGGTGATCGCCGAGGTCGAGACCGCCAAGGCAACGGTAGAACTGCCCTCCCCGTACGCGGGAACGGTCGCCGAACTGCTCGCCGAGCCGGGCGCCGGCGTGCCCGTCGGGGCGCCACTGATCCGCATCGCGGTGCCGGTCGCGGCGGGCACCGCGCCGGCCCCGACCGGTGGCGGGGACTCACCCGTGCAGGTGCTCGTCGGCTACGGGCCGGGCGCCGCGCCGGTGAGCCGGCGCGCGGCCCGCGCCGCAGCGGCGGCACCGGCCCCGGCGCAGGCACCCCCACCGCCCGGGGAGCGGCACCGCCCCGACGCGAAACCGTCGGCACGCCGCGAGGCCCGGCTCCTCGGCGTGGATCTCACCGAGGTGACGGGAACCGGCACGGGCGGGGCGATCACCGTCCCGGACGTCCGACGCGCCGCGGAGGAACGCGGATCCGCTACGGCGGCAACAGGATCGGATCGCGAGACCCGGACCCCGATCCACGGGATCCGCAGACGTACCGCCGCCGCGGTGGCGCGCAGCGCCTTCACCGCCCCACACGTGACCGTGTTCCTCACCTGCGACGTCACCGCCACGGTCGACCTCGTCGCCCGGTTGCGCGGCGCGGCCGCCTTCGAGGGCCGTCACCCGACGCTGCTCACCGTGGTGGCCAAGGCGCTGCTGCGGACGCTCGAGCACCAGCCCGTCCTCAACGCGGCCTGGGACGAGGAGCACCGGGAGATCGTCACCCGCCACTACGTCAACCTGGGCATCGCGACCGCCACCGACTCGGGCCTGATGGTGCCGGTGATCCGCGACGCCGACCGCATGTCGCTGCCGGACCTCGCCGGCGCCATCGCCCACGCCGCGGAGACCGCCCGCTCCGGCCGGGCCACCCCGGCCGACCTGACCGGCGGTACGGTCTCGATCACCAACATCGGCGTGTTCGGCGTCGACACCGGCACCCCCATCCTCAATCCCGGGGAGACGGCGATCCTCGCGCTCGGTGCCGTCACCCCGCGACCGTGGGTGGTCGACGGCGAACTCGCCGTCCGGCAGGTGACGACGCTGTCGCTGTCGTTCGACCATCGTCTCGTCGACGGCGAGCAGGCAGCGCGGGCGCTGGCCGAGATCGGTGCGATCCTCACCGACCCGGTGCCGGAACTGCTCGCCGGTATCTGACGGGCGGTAGCGTCGGGACACGTGACCGCTCAGGATCTTCGCCGCGCCCGCGCGGCCGTGTTCGCCACCTTCGGCGTCAACGGGTTCCTGCTCGCGATGTGGGTGGTGCACATCCCCGCGATCGAGGAGCGCGTCGGCATCGACCACGCCACGCTGGGTTCCCTGCTGCTGGTCCTCGCGGCCGGGGCGATCGCCGGAATGCAGGCCACCGGTCCGCTCGCCGACCGGTTCGGCAGCGACCGCACCACCGTCGCCGCGGCGGTCCTGCTGGCGGTGGCGACCCTCGGCCCCGGCCTGGCCGGCGCGGCGTGGCAGCTGGGCGTGGCGCTCGCGGTGTTCGGGTTCGCGAACGGCGCCCTGGACGTGTCGATGAACTCGCAGGCCGTGGCGGTCGAGCAACGCTACCGGCGGCCGATCATGGCCGCGTTCCACGGCCTGTTCTCGGTCGGCGGGGTCGCCGGGTCGCTGGTCGGGGCGGCCGCCCTGGCGACGGGGCTCGCCCCGGCCGTCGCCCTCGGCGGCGCCGGCCTCGTCGGCGCGCTCGTCGTCGCGGTCTCGGCGCCGCACCTCGTGCGGGTGCCCCGGGTCGAGCACCCGCGCGAGGCCGGCCCGCGCGGCGGATACTCCCGCCGGGTGCTGCTGCTCGGCGGGCTCGCGTTCATGCTGATGCTCAGCGAGGGCGTCGCCAACGACTGGAGCGCCCTGCAGGTCAAGGAACACCTGGGCAGCCCGGATGCGGTCGCGGCGCTGGCCTTCGGCGCGTTCTCCACGACGATGACGCTCGGCCGCTTCGTGGCGGACCGCGTCAGCGCCCGCATCGGCGCCGTGGCCGTGGTCCGGTACGGCACGCTGCTGGCGGGGGCCGGGATGGGCACGGTCGTCGCCTCCCCGTGGCTGCCCACGACGCTCGCCGGATGGGCGCTGTTCGGGCTGGGCCTGTCCGGCGCCGTGCCGCAGATCTTCAGCGCAGCCGGGAACATCGACGCCGGCGCCCCGGGCCGCAACATGTCCCGTGTCGTCGGCATGGGATACATCGGGTTCCTGGCGGGGCCCGCCACCATCGGCTGGCTCTCGGAGGCGACGTCGCTCACCGCGGCGATGACGGTGCCGTTGGCATGTGTGCTCGCCGCCGCAGCCCTCGCCGGCTCCGTCGGTGAGCGGACCCGTCGCACGCTCGCGCGCGTGGACGGCCGCTAGCGCGGGAGGACGGTCAGGACCCGCACGACGTGGTCGCGGAACTCGCGCATGTAGTTGCGGAGGAAGTCCTCGGTGCCCGAGTTGTGGACGGTGCCGTCGTCCCCGAAGACCTCGGGCGTGTAATGGATGTACGCCTCGGGCGACGTCATCTGCCGCGCGTTGCAGAAGCTCAGCACGGCGCGCAGGCTCTGCTGGCCCACGGCGGTGCCGATCGCGCCGATGGAGGCGCCGATCACGGCGGCCGGGATGTGATCGAACGAGTTCTGCCCCCACGGGCGCGACGCCCAGTCGATGGCGTTCTTCAGCGCCCCGGGAATCGACCGGTTGTACTCGGGTGAGACGAACAGCACCGCATCCACAGCGGCGATCGCGTCCTTGAGCGCGGCCCCCTCCGGCGGGTAGTTCGCGTCGTAGTCGGGGCTGTAGAGCGGCAGGTCCCGGATGGCGATCTCGACGAATTCGAGGTCGTGCGGGGCGAGCCGGATCAACGCCTTCGCGAGGATACGGTTGATCGAGGTGGACGACAGGCTGCCGACGAAGTAGCCGACCCTGTACGTCCTCTCGGTCCCTGGGTGCTCGGTCCCTGGGTGCTCGGTCCCTGAGTGCTCGGTCACGGGACGCGTCCTTTCCGTCGGTGCCACGGGCCGGGGCACAGCCCGCCTGCCACCTCCGACGGTCGCACACGAGCGGGGCGCCCGCACGGTGTTCCGTGCGGACGCCCCGGTTCGTCGAACTCTCTACAGCGCCTTGAGTTCCTCGGTGACCTCGGAGACCATCTTCTTCGCGTCGCCGAACAGCATGGAGGTCTGGTCGGCGGTGAACAGCGGGTTGTCGATGCCGGCGTAGCCGGAGGACATCGAGCGTTTGAGCACGATGACCGACTTGGACTGATCGACGTTGAGGATGGGCATGCCGTAGATCGGGGAGGACGAATCCTGCCGGGCGGCGGGGTTGGTGACGTCGTTGGCGCCGATGACGACGGTGACGTCGGTGCGGGAGAACTCGCCGTTGATGTCGTCCATCTCCTTGAGCGCCTCGTACGGCACCTCGGCCTCGGCGAGCAGGACGTTCATGTGCCCGGGCATCCGGCCGGCGACCGGGTGGATGGCGTACTTGACCTCCACGCCCTTGTCCTCGAGCAGCGCCGCCATCTCCTTGACCGCGTGCTGCGCCTGCGCCACCGCCAGCCCGTACCCGGGCACCACGATGACCTGGTTGGCGTAGGCCATCTGGACCGCGGCATCGGAGGCGGAGGTGGCCTTGACGGTGCCGCCGGCCCCGCCGGCCACCGCACCGGCGCCGCCGTCGCCGCCGAACGAGCCGAACACGATCGCCGGGATGGACCGGTTCATCGCCTTGGCCATCAGGTTGGTCAGGATCGAACCCGAGGCGCCGACGATCATGCCGGCGACGATCATCGCCTGGTTGTTCAGCGCCAGACCCGCGGCCGCCGCGGACAGGCCGGTCAGGGCGTTGAGCAGCGAGATGACCACCGGCATGTCGGCGCCGCCGATCGGCAGCACCACGAACAGGCCCATCAGCCCGGCCACCACCAGCAGCCCGACGATCCACACCGCCGAGGTCGGCTCGCCTCCCGGGTCGGCCGCGAGACCGATGTACACGGCGAGCGCGATCGCCGCGAGCGCGAGCACGATGTTCGCCAGCTGGAAGGCCTTGGCCGCGCCGACGAGGCGGCGCTCGAGGTTCTTGTTCAGCAGCTCCTGCAGCTTGGCGAACGCCACCAGCGAACCCCAGAACGACACCGAGCCGACGATCGCGGCGAACAGCGAGCCGACCACCACGGGCACCGTCGGTTCCTCGGCGAGGGTGGTGAAGCCGTCCGAGTCGAGGAACTCCGCCCACGCGATCAACGCGACGGTGCCGCCACCGACGCCGTTGAACAGCGCCACCAGCTGCGGCATCGCCGTCATCTTCGTGCGCAGCGCCGGCGGCACGCCGAGCACCACACCGACGACCAGGCCGGCGACGATCCAGCTCCAGTTGTCGGTGTCGCGGATGTCGATCAGCACCGCGAGCACCGCCACGGCCATGCCGACCGCGGCGATGTAGTTGCCGCGGACCGCGGTCTTCGGGCCGGTCAGGCCCATCAGACCGTAGATGAACATCGCGAACGCGACGATGTACAGGACGGAGACGAGGTAGCTCATTTCGCGTCGGCTCCCTTCTGCTCCGCCGGGGCGGCCGACACCGGCACCCGCTTCTTGGGCTTGAACATCGCGAGCATGCGGTCGGTGACGACGAAGCCACCGACGACGTTCAGCGTGCCGAACACCAGCGCGACGAACAGGATGACCTTGATGCTCCACGGCGCGCCGGCCGGCAGGTGGCCGAACACCACCAGCGCACCGAGCACCACGATGCCGTGGATGGCGTTGGTGCCCGACATCAGCGGGGTGTGCAAGGTGTTGGGCACCTTCGAGATCACGGCGAAGCCCACGAACCCGGCCAGGACCAGGATCGCGATGTTCGCCAACAGTTCGGTATACATCTAGACGTTCTCCTTCGAGCGGGTCACGCACGCGCCGTCGAGGATCTCGTCCGAGAAGTCCGGGGCCAGGGCACCGGACTCGTCGAGCATCAGCTCGAGCAGGGCCACGACGTTCTTCGAATACAGCTGCGAGGCGTGCTCGGGCATGGTCGCGGGCAGATTCAGCGGCGAGCAGATGGTCACGCCGTGCTTGACCACCGTGCGTCCGGGTTCGGTCAGCTCGCAGTTGCCGCCGGTCTCGCCGGCCAGATCCACCACCACCGAGCCGGGCTTCATGCCCTCCACGGCGGCGGCGGTGACCAGCCGCGGCGCGGGCCGGCCCGGCACCAGCGCGGTGGTGATCACCACGTCGAAGCCCTTGATGGCCTCCTCGAGCGCCGCCTGCTGCTGCGCACGCTCGTCGG
This sequence comes from Rhodococcus sp. YH1, assembly GCF_009939605.1. NCBI lineage: Bacteria > Bacillati > Actinomycetota > Actinomycetes > Mycobacteriales > Nocardiaceae > Rhodococcus > Rhodococcus sp. YH1. The sequence continues at coordinate 25,744 of NZ_WVTE01000273.1, forward strand.
CGGTGAGTTCGCGGGCGTAGCCGCCCTCACCGGCGGCGTCGATGCCGAGATCGAGCCACTGCGCACCGACCGACCGCACCTGGTCGGCGACCTCCGGACGCACGTCGTAGCCGGTGGCGCGCCCGCCCAGGCGCTTGGCCGTGGCCAGCGCCTGCAACCCGGCCACCCCCACGCCGAGCACCAGCACCGTCGCCGGCTTGACCGTGCCCGCGGCGGTGGTGAGCATCGGGAAGAACCGGGTGGACTCCGACGCGGCGACCAGCACCGACTTGTACCCGGCGACGTTCGCCTGCGACGACAGCGCGTCCATCACCTGCGCCCGGGAGATCCGCGGGATCGACTCGACGGCGAACGCCTGCACCCCGGCGGCGGCCAGCGCCCCGATCTGGTTCTCGGCGTTGCGCGGGGCGAGGAACCCGATCAGCGCCTGCCCCGACCGCATCCGGGCGACCTCCGCATCCGACGGCGGCGCCACCTTGAGCACCACATCCGCCGACCACGCATCCCCGATCCGCGCACCGGCCTCGACGTAGGCCTCGTCCGGGATCAGCGCACCGAGCCCGGCCCCGGACTCGACGACCACGTCGATCCCCTTCTTGATCAACGACGGGACGATCATCGGCACCAGCGCGACCCGCCGCTCGCCGTCGTTGGTTTCCCGAACGACGCCGACGGTGGGTCGCGCTGTCACCGCACGTCCCGTACCCATATCCTCGGTTTCCAAAGTTTTCGACTCCTGCGTTGAATCGGCACCTCACCGCGATGAGCGGCGGGTCATGTGCGACGAGCGGCCGACTCGGGCCGTGCACGATGGGCGATGAGCCTAGTCAGACGTACCCCGCCCCGGACAAGGGCGCAACCGCTGGGTTTCGTCTGAATCGAGTCCGAACAGTCGAACGATGCCAGAATGTGAGGTAGTTCACTTCACAATTCTGCCGTATCCGCGGTGAGGGAGGAGGGGCGAGTCCATGGCACGTCGCAGCGTCGTCGTCGAGCGCGTGTACGACCATCCGGGAGACGAGGAGGCGTTCCGGGTGTTCGTCGACCGGCTGTGGCCGCGGGGGCTGCGCAAGGACGCGTTCCATCACGACGACTGGGCCAAGGACCTGGCGCCGTCGACCGGGCTGCGCAAGTGGTACTCGCACGACGCCTCGCAGTTCGCCGAGTTCCGCGACCGGTACCTCGCTGAACTGGACGGCCCGGACGCGCGTGCAGCCCTGGCGCGCCTCGACGACTTGGCCGACGGCCGGTCCGTCGTCCTGCTCACCGCCACCCGGGACCTCGAGCACAGTGGCGCCGCCGTCCTCGCGGAGCGGATGCGGGGTGCGCGGTGAACGACGTGCCCGCCGCCGGCGGCGACCCCGTGTGCTGGATGCACCGGGTCTGCCCCGACTGCGGCTTCTTCCTCGAGGAACCGGAGGCCCCGTGCCCACGGTGCGGCGCCGTCCTCCGGCACGACGAGGAGAGTACGGACGAGTCCGGCCCCGGCCCCCTACCCTGACCCGATGCCCACTCCCCCCGCGCGGATCCTCGATCTGGCCCGGCCCGCACGACGGGTCGCCGTGCTCACGGGCGCCGGAATGTCCGCCGAAAGCGGCGTGCCGACGTTCCGCGACGCGCAGACCGGCCTGTGGGAGCACTTCGACCCGGCCGATCTGGCGACACCGGAGGCGTGGGACCGCGATCCCGCGTCGGTGTGGGCCTGGTACCAGTGGCGCGTGGCCCTGGTCCGACGAGTGCAGCCGAACGCCGGGCATCGGGCGCTGGCCCGCTGGGGGCGCACCGTGGACCTGTCGATCGTCACGCAGAACGTCGACGACCTGCACGAGCGGGCCGGCAGCCCCGTGCTCTCGCATCTGCACGGCAGCCTGTTCTCGCCGCGGTGCGCCGAGTGCGGCACCCCCGCCGACCTGCCCGCGGCCCCCACCGAGCCGGTCGCCCGTCTCGATCCACCGGCCTGCGGCGCGTGCGGCGGCGACGTGCGGCCCGGGGTGGTGTGGTTCGGCGAGCCGCTGCCGGCCGGACCGTGGGAGGCGGCCACCGCCTCCGTGCTGACCGCAGACGTGGTGTTCGTAGTCGGCACGTCGGGGATCGTCTATCCGGCCGCCGGCCTGCCCTCGCTGGCCCGCCGGCACGGTATCCCCGTCGTCGAGGTCAACCCCGAGCAGACCGACCTGTCCGACCGGGTGGACGAGGTGTGGCGCACCACCGCCGCGGTGGGCCTGCCGCAACTCGTCGCAGCGGTCGCCGCGGAGCAGACGCCCCGCCTACAGTGAGCGGGTGAGCTCCTGTGTGTTCTGCGCCATAGTCCGCGGCGACGCTCCCGCCGTGCGGGTGTACGAGGACGACGACGTGGTGGCCTTCCTCGACATCCGGCCGATCGCCCGCGGGCACACGCTGGTGGTGCCGCGGGTCCACGCGCCCCGGCTCGACGACCTCGATCCCGAGCACGGCGCCGCGCTGTTCCGGGCCGGGCAGCGCATCGCCCGGGGCGTGCAACGCTCGGATTTCGCCGCGGACGGCGCCAACCTGGTGTTCAACGACGGCCGGTCCGCCTTCCAGACCGTCTTCCACGCGCATCTGCACGTGCTGCCGCGGTGGCGCGGCGACAAGCTGCGCCTCGCGGCGGGACTGCTGCGGCGCCGGCACGGCCCGGTGGCTGCGGGACGAGTGGGGCGTGCGCGCCCACTTCCAGCGCACCGACATCACCGACAAGGGCCAGGTCCACGCGATGGTCGACGCCGCGGTCGAGCGGTTCGGCCGC
>NZ_WVTE01000274.1:0-27902 GCF_009939605.1 Rhodococcus sp. YH1
CCTGGCGGTGTGCAAGAAGATCGTCGAGTACCACGGTGGCAGGATCTGGATCGACACCGAGCACACCGGCGGCACCCGGTTCTGCTTCACGCTGCCCGCCCTGCCCGACGAAGAATCCGACGTGCTCGCCGCGCTGGTACAGGAAGTCCAGCGCCTCCTCGCCGTCGCGGACGACGTGCAGCTCGTTGCCGATCTTGTTGTCCTCGAAGGCCTCACGGGTCATCAGCTCGTCGCCCGGGTCGTCCTCGACCAGGAGGACGTCGATGGGTTCTGCGGGGGTCATGCGGGGGCTCCTTCGAGATCGGTGTCGGCCGGGGCGTGCTCTTCGGATTCTTCGTCGGGCAGGGCGGGCAGCGTGAAGCAGAACCGGGTGCCGCCGGTGTGCTCGGTGTCGATCCAGATCCTGCCACCGTGGTACTCGACGATCTTCTTGCACACCGCCAGGCCGATGCCGGTGCCGGTGTAGACGTCGCGGCCGTGGAGGCGCTGGAAGATGACGAATACCTTCTCGGCGAACTCCTCGTCGATGCCGATGCCGTTGTCCGTGACGCACAGCTGCCAGCGGCCGGCGCCCGCCCGGTCACCGTGGTCCTCACCGTCGATCCGGTCGCACGTGATCCGCACGACGGGTGCGCGGTCGGGGTGGCGGAACTTGATCGCGTTGCCCAGCAGATTCTGCCAGAGCATCGTCAGCAGGGTCGGATCGCCCGTGATCTCGGGGAGCTGCTCGGGCCGTTCGATGCGCGCCCCGGACTCGTCGACGGCGGCGGCGAGGTTGGCCACTGCCTTGTCCAGCGGCTGATCCAGATCGACGCGCACGTGGGCGTCGTTGACCCGGCCGACGCGGGAGAACGCCAGCAGGTCGTTGATGAGGACCTGCATGCGCTTGGCGCCGTCGACGGCGAACGCGATGTACTGGGTGCCCCGTTCGTCGAGCTTGTCGCCGTAACGCTTCTCGAGCAGCTGGCAGAAGGAGGCGACCTTGCGCAGCGGCTCCTGCAGGTCGTGGGAAGCGACGTAGGCGAACTGCTCGAGTTCGGCGTTGGAGCGGCGCAGTTCCTCGGCCTGGGCGTCGAGGTCCGCCTTCTGGCTGGCGAGGCGCTGGTGCTGGGTGTGGGCGGCCGCGAGCGCGAACACGATGCGCCCGCGCATGGCTTCGACGTCCTGGGCCAGGGCCCGGATGTCCTTCGGGCCCTGGGGGCGGATGTGCTGGTCGAAGTTGCCGTCCGCGACGACGCGCCGCGTCGCCGCGCGCAGGCTGACCAGCGGCATGGCGACGAGGTTGTGCACGAGGATCACCATGAGCAGGCCGGTGAGCAGGAATCCCGCCACCATCGCCACGAGCACGGAGTTGCGGATCGTCCGGGCGTGGATGAGGTCGTCGTAGCCCTCCGCGCGGGCCTGGACGAGTTCGGCGTTCTGCGCCTCGAAGAGGGTGCGCATGGCGTCGAACGTGGTCCGGCCCCGCTCGGTGCTGGCGGGATCCACGGGCTGGGGGACGCCGGGGACGACGCCCGCGACGAGCGGGTCGGCGTAGTCGGCGCGCCACGCCGCCGCCGCCGCCTCGATCTCCTCGACGGCGGCGAGCAGTTCCGGATGGCCGGCGGTGAACTCCCGCATCCGGTCCGCGGCCTCCTGCTCGATCCGCTTGCCCGCCAGGTACGGCTCGAGGAATTCGACGTCGGCGGTGGCGGCGTAGCCGCGGGCGCCGGTCTCCTGATCCAGCAGCGCCGCCTGCAGGCGGTACGCCTCGGCGCGGGCCGGCTGGATCTGGTCGACCAGTTCGTCCGTGATCTGGACCGTGCGCTGGATGAAGTAGCCGCCCACGATGGTGCCGAGAACGACGAACACGGCAAGGACCGCGAAGGCGACCTGGAACCAGCTCTGGACCGTCAGCCGCGAGCGCACACGCTCGACCTTGGGTTCGGGCATCGACGGGTCTCTCATGACTGCTTCGTCACCTTCTCGCTCCAGCGCACGTGTACCACGGCCACGTCGTCGGCGAGTCCTCCGTGACTCTCCGCCAGCGCCTCGGCCCGGTCGATCAGGGTGTCGACGAACGCCTCGGGCGCCAGGTGGCCCTCCTCGCGGGCCAGCCGCAGCAGGCCCTCCTCGCCGAGGCGTTCGCCGCCGTCGCCGATCCGGCCTTCGAACAGCCCGTCGGTGAACATCATGATGCCGCCGCCTTCCGGCAGTTCCAGCTCGTGCACGGGCCACGTCGAGACGCCGGGCAGCAGTCCGAGGGCGGGTCCGCCGGGCGCCTCGACCCAGTCCACCCCCTGGGAACTGTGCAGCAGCAGGCCCGGATGCCCGGCGCGCATCACCTGCACCCGGCGCCGGTCCGGCGACATGGCGAGGCTGGTGAGGGTGGCGAAGTGCCGCTCGTTCGCCCGTTCGGCGACCATGATCTGCTCGAGCTTCTGCAACTGCGCGACCCCGGTGACGCCGGTGACCACGAGGGTGCGCCAGGCGATCCGAAGGCTCACCCCGAGTGCGGCCTCGTCGGGGCCGTGCCCGCTGACGTCGCCGATGAGCACGTGCACCGTGCCGTCCTCGGTCTGCACGACGTCGTAGAAGTCGCCGCCGAGCAGGGACTGCTCGCGCCCGGGCCGGTAGCGGGCCACGACGTCCACGTCGCCCGTGCCGCGCAGCATCGGCGACGGCAGCAGGCCGCGTTCGAGGCGGGCGTTCTCCCGCGCCTGCAGCCGGCTGGCCTGCAACGCGACGGCGGCATGCTCGGCCTGCTTGCGCTGGATCGCGTAGCGCACGGTCCGGCCGAACATGTCCGGCTCCACCCGACCCTTGACGAGATAGTCCTGCGCGCCGGCGGTCACCGCCGCCAGCCCCGTCTGCTCCTCGGCGAGGCCGGTGAGCACCACGACCGGAACGCCGGCGGCGTACTGCTGCACCCGGGCCAGCGCGTCCATGCCCTGCGCGTCGGGCAGATGCAGGTCCAGCAGGATGCAGTCGGGCAGTCCGTCGGCCAGCTCCGCGCGGGCCGCGGCCATCGTCTGGACCCATTCCAGGCGCATGCCCTGCGCGCTGTCCGCCACCAGTTCCTCGACGATGAGTGCGTCGCCGGCGTCGTCCTCGATCAGGAGGACCGACGGCTCCTCCCGGTCCCAGTCGGTCTCCAGAGCAACCGATGTACCTTTGCTGCTACTTCCTGGTGGTGCGCCGGCAGGCCCGTGCTGCTCGGAGAACATGGCCCCTGCCCTTCGATCTCGCGTGCCGTGATCCCGGATCCCTCGCTCCGGACGACAACAGAGGAAGAATACCTATCGTTCACCCGCCCGCCGTCGCCCGCGGACGACGAACCGGTCACCGGGCATGGCGGCCCTTGCGTGCGACGGGCTCGGGGGCGCCGGGCCGGGCCAGCAGCGCGGCGATGCCGGTGGTGAGCGGAACGGACAGAGCGAGCGCGATGCCGCCCACACACGCCCGCACCACCTCGATGGCGACGGCGTCGCCGGTGAGGACGTCCGAGATGGACCGGCCGGCGACGCTGAACAGCAGCAGCAGGGGCAGGGCGCCACCGGCGTACGCCAGCACCAGGGTGTAGACGGTGCTGGCGATGTGGTCGCGGCCGACCCGCATCGCGGAGGAGAACACCTTCCGGCGCGAGGCCGTGGGATCGAGCGCCGCCAGCTCGAACGCCGACGCCGCCTGGGTGATGGTCACGTCGTTGAGGACGCCGAGCGAACCGATGATGAAGCCGGCGAGGAGCAGGCCGGTGATGCTGACCTGCTCGAGGTACAGCTGCACGTCGGTGTTCTGTTCCTCGGACAGCCCGGTCAGGTGTGTCATCCAGATCGCGAGGTACGAGAGCAGGGCGGCGAGCAGCATCGACGCAAGGGTGCCCAGCAGGGCCGAGCTGGTGCGCAGATTCACCCCGCGCGTGAGATAGAGCACCGCGTAGAGGATGATCGCGCCGCCGACCAGCGCGACGGGTACGGCGGGTTTGCCGTCGAGCAGCGCGGGGAGCATGAACACCACGAGCACCCCGAACGCGATCAGCAGGCCGATCAGGGCGCGCAGGCCACGCCACCGGGCCACGGCCACGATGACCACGGCGAACGCCGTGATGATCAGCGCGAGGGGGAGCCCGCGGGAGTAGTCGTAGAACGAGTACTGGGTGGCGCCGGACGGGTCGACCTGCCGCACCAGCCGGATCTCCTCGCCGACGCGCAGGTCCGGCTGCCCCGGGCCGGGCCCGATCTCGAGCAGGGTGCGGGTGCCCTCGTTTGGGCCCGAATCGATGGTGACGATGCTGCGCTGGCACTGGTAGGCGTCGGTCGCGGGGGGAACGGGGTCGCCGGTGAACGGGCGGCCGGCCGAACTGCTCCCGCACGGGCCGATGTCCTGCTCGACGACGGTGCCGGCCTCGGTGACGACGGCTCCGCCGCCGGTGGTCTGGAACGGGGCCGGAATGTCGACCGCCTGCCCGCTGGGCCACAGCGCGACGGCGCCGGCCAGCACGGCGACGCCGATCGCGACGAGGAGTCCGACGACGACCTTCGCGGCGGTGGGTCCGACCGGGATCGGCCCGGAGAAGTGTCCGTGTCCGTGTCCGCGGCCGTGGCCGGGGGGCTCTGCGCGAGTCACCACATCAGGGTAACGACGAGATCGCGGCGAGGTCGCATCGCGGAAGACCGGCCGCATCCGGGGGACAAGGGCTGGTGGTGGCGGGGAGCAGGGGGGGTGTCCCCGCCACCTTCGACCTGATCTCGCACAGGGGGGATGGCGATGATCAGGGAGCCCAGCACGCTGAGGTGCCGTAGACAAACGTACTGGCTCTGTCGGCCCCCGGGGTAGTACCTACCGTGTGTCGGTCCTCACCGGGGTCCGGCCGAACGCTCGCTTCCGGGGGCAGTCGGCGGCTCTGCCTGCGGTGACGCCGTTCGATCGTCGCAACATATACTTTCGACAACGGTCGGCGTGTCGTGCATCCCGGGCGTGTCGCGAGGAGGTCACCGCGGTCACTGCTTGTAGCTGGACAGGAAGTTGCCGAAGCGTTCGATGGCCACCGCCAGGTCGCGGGCCCACGGCAGCGTCACGATCCGCAGATGGTCCGGATCCGGCCAGTTGAAGCCGGTGCCCTGCACCATCAGGATCTTCTCCTGCAGCAGCAGGTCCTGGACCAGCTTCTCGTCGTCGTGGATCTCGTACACCTCCGGGTCGAGGCGCGGGAAGGCGTACAGGGCGCCGCGCGGCTTGACGCAGCTGACGCCGGGAATCGAGTTCAGGCGTTCCCACGCGACGTCGCGCTGCTCGAGCAGCCGGCCACCGGGCAGGATCAGGTCCTCGATGCTCTGATGCCCGCCGAGCGCCACCTGGATCGCGTGCTGGGCCGGCACGTTGGGGCACAGACGGGTCGAGGCGAGCAGGTCGATGCCCTCGAGGAACCCGCCGGCGTGGTCCTTCGGGCCGGTGATCGTCATCCAGCCCGACCGGTACCCGGCGACCCGGTAGGCCTTCGACAGGCCGTTGTAGGTCAGGCACAGCAGGTCGGGCGCGAGGGTGGCCAGGGAGATGTGCTTGGCGTCGTCGTAGAGGATCTTGTCGTAGATCTCGTCGGCGAGCAGCAGCAGCTGGTACTTGCGGGCCAGCTGCACCAGCTGCTCGAGCACCTCGAGCGAGTACACGGCACCTGTCGGGTTGTTCGGGTTGATGACCAGCAGGGCCTTGGTCTTCTCCGTGATCTTCGACTCGATGTCCTCGATGTCGGGATTCCAGTCGTTGGACTCGTCGCACAGGTAGTGCACCGGCGTACCGCCGGCCAGGGACGTCATCGCCGTCCACAGCGGGTAGTCCGGCGCCGGGATCAGCACCTCGTCGCCGTCGTCGAGCAGGGCCTGCATCGTCATCGTGATCAGCTCGGAGACGCCGTTGCCGAGGTAGACGTCGTTGATGTCGAGCTTCGGGAAGCCCGGCACGAGCTCGTAACGGGTGACGATGGCCCGGCGCGCCGACGCGATGCCCTTCGACTCCGAGTAGCCCTGGGCGTTGGGCAGGGCCGCGATCATGTCCTGCACGATCGTCTCGGGTGCCTCGAACCCGAACGGCGCCGGGTTGCCGATGTTGAGTTTCAGGATGCGGTGCCCCTCCGCCTCGAGCCGCGCGGCATGCGCGTGCACCGGCCCCCGGATCTCGTACAGCACGTTCTGCAGCTTCGCGGACTGCTCGAGCTTGCGGGTGATGCGGTGATGAAGGTGGCCCTGTTCTCCTGTACTCACGGCGTCCATGGTGCCACCCGGCCGCAACCGGGTTTCAGCCGGATTTCGCCTGCATCGCCGCGTCCACCGCGACGATCGGCCCGAAAAGTGCAATCATGACCACTTGTGACCGTTGCGTCGGGGTGACGCGCGGGTGGATTGAGGAGTCGCACGGTATGGCACAGGGAACTGTGAAGTGGTTCAACGCCGAAAAGGGTTTCGGCTTCATCGAGCAGGACGGCGGTGGACCCGACGTGTTCGTCCACTACTCGGAGATTCAGGGCTCCGGCTTCAAGTCGCTGGACGAAGGTGCCCGGGTCGAGTTCGAGATCGGGCAGGGACAGAAGGGCCCGCAGGCCCAGGGAGTCCGTCCCATCTGAGCGGGTCGTCCCGACAGTTCGACGGCGCTGCACCTACGGTGCGGCGCCGTCGCTGTATTCGGACCGGTCACAACTTCGTGGGTGGTTCGTCTCGTTTGTCCTACTATTCGGTAACATCCCGGCGCGTTGCGGACATATGGGATGTAAGAACCGTGATGTTCGGGGGACGGGCGAGACAACCAGGGGGTTGGTGTACATGGTGGGGGACGGGAGCGCGGGGGCGCGCTGGAAGGACCGGAAACGGTACCTGTGGCTGTGCGGGCTCGCCGTCCCGCTGAGCCCGTTCGTCGCGTGGCTGCTCGTCGAGTACCTGCACCTCGGTGTCTTCTGGGCGTTCGGTGCGCTGCTGATCGCGGTGATCGTCCCGCTCGTCGACCGGTTCACCGGCGTCGACAAGGCCAACCCGCCGGAAGAGGTCGTGCGCGACCTCGAGGAGGACCGGTACTACCGCTGGTGCACCTACCTGTACCTGCCGCTGCAGTACGCGGGCCTCGTCTTCGCCTGCTGGGTGTGGACCGTCGCGCCGATGGGCTGGCCCGAGCGGTTCGCGATGGCCGCCACCGTCGGCGTGGTCGGCGGCGTCGGCATCAACGCCGCGCACGAACTCGGGCACAAACGCACCGACCTCGAACGCCGGCTCGCCAAGATCGCCCTCGCCCAGTCGGGCTACGGGCATTTCTTCGTCGAACACAACCACGGTCACCATCTGCGCGTCGCCACCCCGGAGGACGCCGCGACGGCGCGGTTCGGCGAGACCTACTGGGAGTTCCTGCCGCGCTCGGTGTTCGGCGGCCTCCGGTCGGGCTGGCGGTACGAGCGTGAGCGCCTGGCCCGTCGCGGGCTGCCCTGGTGGAGCCCGCGCAACAACGTCCTGAACGCCTGGGCGCTGACCGTCGTGTTGTACGCCGGGCTGATCGCGGTCTTCGGATGGTCCGTCGCGCCCTGGCTGGTGGTGCAGGCCGTGCTGGCCGTGATGTTCCTCGAGGCCGCGAACTACCTCGAGCACTACGGCCTGCTGCGCGGCACGCGTCCGAACGGCACGTACGAGCGCGTCGCGCCGCGGCACAGCTGGAACAGCGACCACAGCTGCAGCAACCTGTTCCTCTACCACCTGCAGCGGCACAGCGACCACCACGCGAATCCGCTGCGGCGCTACCAGACGCTGCGCACGATGGAGGAGGCGCCGCAGCTGCCCGCCGGCTACGCCGTCATGATCCTGCTGTCGTTCGTTCCGCCGTTGTGGCGCAAGGTGATGGACCCGCGCCTGCTCGACCACTACGACGGTGACATCTCGCGCGTGAACCTCGATCCCAAGCGCCGCGAGGAGCTGCTCGCCCGGCACGGCTGACCCGCGTGCTCGCACCCGGTGGGGCAGTCGAATCCGGTTGTCGGGACGCGGCTTCGGGTGCACGCTCGGCTGTCCACAGCCGGGCGGTTCGTCCACAGATCGGGCCGCCTCCTGCGTTTGTTGCGGTGTGCGCCCGCCCGGATACGGCACCGTGACCGTCATGAGCGACGAACACGACATCATCCGGCGCGCCGCCGCACGCGAGCGCGGCGTCACCGATCGCGAGATCCGGCGGCTGTGCGGCCGCGGGCACTGGCACCGCATCCACCGCGGCGCCTATCTGCCGGCCGAGAGCTACGCACAGCTCGACGAATACGGCCGTCACCACCGGCGAGCCGTCGCCGTTGCCGGTGGGCACCGCTCCGACGCCGCGCTCAGCCACGTCTCTGCCGCCGTCCTGCACGGCCTCGCCCTCTGGAACACCCCGCTCGGGGAGGTCCACCTGACCCGTAACCGCATCGGCGGAGCGAAGCGCACGCCGGGGCGGAACCTGCACGCGTCGCCCTTCGCTCCCGACGAGGTCACCGACGTCGGCGGGGCGCGCGTGCTCACCGTCGCCCGCACGGTCGCCGACCTCGCCCGCACCCTGCCGTTCGAGCAGGCCGTCGTCGCAGGGGATCACGCGCTGCGGCTGTGCGGGCTCACCACCGCCGACGTGATCAGCGCACTGGCTCGCAACACCTGCCATCCCGGCCACGCGAAGGGCCTGCGCGCGGCGCGGTTCCTGGACGGGCGTAGCGAGAGCGTGGGCGAGTCCCGCAGTCGCGTGCTGTTTGTCCGCGACGGGCTACCGATGCCGATGACCCAGGCGGTGATCCACGATGACCGCGGTCGGTGGCTGGCCCGGGTCGATTTCCTGCTCCCGGAACACGGGGTGATCGGCGAGTTCGACGGTCGCGTGAAGTATCGGGGCGACGACATCACCCCGGAGGAGACGGTGTGGCGGGAAAAGCAGCGCGAGGATCGTCTGCGCGACGCCGGCTGGACCGTGGTGCGCTGGGTGTGGGACGAGCTGGCTACACCCTCGGTGGTCGCCGACCGCATCCGGGAGGCGATCGCCCGGGCCGGACGTGGGCCGGGGCCCACCGGGACGTTCAGGGCCTGACGGCGAGCTTGCACCCGTCGTTGCGTGCTTGCCTCCGTTGCAGGCGTAGGCAGGAGGTGCAAGGACGGTGCAAGGGATGTCTGCTCCGGGAAACGGCGACGCCCCCCACCCGAGCGGGTGAGGGGCGTCGCCGTGGGTGCTACCCGCGCCGGCCGGGGGCCTTGGCGCCGGACCTGAAGCCCAGCGCTCCCGGCTTGGCCTGCGGCGGGGCCGGTGCCTCGGCGCCGTTGGTCGGCGAGGCCTCGGTGCCATTGGTCGGCGAGGCCTCGGTGCCATTGGTCGGCGAGGCCTCGGTGCCATTGGTCGGCGAGGCCTCGGTGCCGTTGGTCGACGGCGCCTCGGGGGCCGGTGCCTTCTCCGGCGGTGCATCCGGATCGGGCGCCTCACCCGGGGGTGCGTGCGCCGGTTCCGGTGCCTTCGCGGGAGCCTCGGGCTTCTCCGCCGGAGGCTCGGGCCTCTCTGCCGGAGGCTTCGGCGCGGCGGCCTTGTGGGCGCCGGGAGCCTTCGCTCCGCCCTTGAACGCCAGGCCACCCGGCTTCGCCTTCGGCGGCTCGGGAGCCGCCGGAGCCTCCGTGACGGGTGCCTCGGCGGCGGGTGCCTTCGCGGGGGCCCCGGCCGCCGGTGCCGGGGCGGGGGCCTCGGCGGCCGGTGCCGGCGCGGCCTTCTTCGCACCCGGAGCCTTGAGCCCGCCCTTCATCTGCAGGCCGCCCGGCTTGGCCTTCGGAACCGACGGCGCGGCGGGTGCCTCGGCGGCCGGTGCCGTCGCGGGGGCCTCGGCCGGGGCGGCCGCGGCCGGAGCCGTCTTCTTGGCGCCCGGGGCCTTGAGCCCGCCCTTCATCTGCAGTCCGCCCGGCTTGGCCTTCGGGGCCGCTGGGGCCTCGGCCGGAGCGGATTCGGCAGCGGGAGCGGCAGCGGGAGCGGCGGCGGCCGGAGCGGCCTTCTTGGCGCCCGGGGCCTTGAGCCCGCCCTTCATCTGCAGTCCGCCCGGCTTGGCGGCCGGGGCCGCGGGAGCCTCGGCCGCGGCACCGTCGCCGGCCGCGGCACCGTCGCCGGCTGCGGGAGCCTTCGAGCCCGGGGCCTTCAGGCCGCCCTTCATCTGCAGCCCGCCCGGCTTCGAGCCGGGAGCCTTGGCGGCACCCTTCATCTGCAGGCCGCCGGCCGGGGCCGTCTTGGGGGCCGCCGGGGTCGCGGCCGCCTCCTCGATCTCCTCGACGCGCTCCTTCTCCACCGTCTCGGCGGTCGCCTCCGAGGCCACGGCGGCTCCCTGGGTGCTGGCGGTCGCCACCGGTTCCGCGACGGGCCGCTCACGCGGGATCACCTTGATGTTCTCGCTGAGCGTCGCGGGCTCGAGACGGGTGATGGAGTCGAGCATGAGCTGGGCGACGTCGACGACCTCGACGCCCTCGCCTTCGCCCTTCTCCTGACGCGCGGTGACACCGTCGTTGAGCATGACGCGGCAGAAGGGGCAGCCGGTGGCGATCTTCGACGGATTCGTCGACAGTGCCTCGTCGACGCGGTCGATGTTGATCCGCTTGCCGATCTTCTCTTCCATCCACATGCGGGCACCACCGGCACCACAGCACATGGACCGTTCGCCGTGCCGCGGCATCTCGGTGAGCTTCGCGCCGGACGCCGCCATCAGCTCACGCGGTGCGTCGTACACCTTGTTGTGGCGGCCGAGGAAGCACGGGTCGTGATAGGTCACGTCCTGGCTCACCGACGCCACCGGCACCAGCTTCTTCTGCCGCACCAGGCGGTTCAGGAGCTGGGTGTGGTGCACGACCTCGTAGTTCCCGCCGACCTGGGGGTACTCGTTGTTGAGCGCGTTGAAGCAGTGCGCGCAGGTGACGACGATCTTGCGCCTGGAGTCCTCGACGCCCTCGAACACCGAGTTCAGGGTCTCGATGTTCTGCATCGCGAGCTGCTGGAACAGGAACTCGTTGCCCGCGCGACGGGCCGAGTCACCGGTGCAGGTCTCCTCGGCACCGAGAACCATGAACTTCACGCCGGCGGTCGCGAGCAGCTCGGCGACGGCCTTCGTGGTCTTCTTGGCCCGGTCCTCGTAGGCGCCGGCGCAGCCGACCCAGAACAGGTACTCGTAGTCGGCGAAGCTGTCCGCGTCCTGGCCGAACACCGGAACGTCGAAGTCCAGCTCGGAGATCCAGTTGAGCCGGTCCTTGGCGTTCTGGCCCCACGGGTTGCCCTTGTTCTCGAGGTTCTTGAACAGACCCGCGAGCTCGGACGGGAAGTCGGACTCGATGAGCACCTGGTAGCGGCGCATGTCGATGATGTGGTCGACGTGCTCGATGTCCACCGGGCACTGCTCGACGCAGGCGCCGCAGTTGGTGCAGCTCCACAGCGTCTCCGTGTCGATGACGGGCGCGAGCTCGCCCTCGACGGTCTCGCCGACCAGCTTGCGATCGGCCTCGGCCAGGGCTGCCGCCGGGATCTTCCCGAGCTTGGCCTCGTCCGCGTTGCCCTCGGCGTCGACCAGGCCGACCTCGTCGCCGCCGAGGTCCTTGCGGCCACCGGCGAGCAGGTAGGGCGCCTTGGCGTAGCCGTGGTCGCGCAGCGAGGTGATGACCAGCTTGGGCGACAGCGGCTTACCGGTGTTCCAGGCCGGGCACTGCGACTGGCAGCGACCGCACTCGGTGCACGTGGTGAAGTCGAGCCAGCCCTTCCAGGAGAAGTCCTCGATCTGGCCGGCACCGAAGGTGTCGGTGTCCGGATCGGCCGTCTCCATGTCGATGGCCTTGCCCTTCGACGTCATCGGCTTCGCGGCGCCGAGGGCGACGCCACCGTCGTCCTCGCGCTTGAAGTAGATGTTGAAGAACGCGGCGAAGCGGTGCCAGGCGACACCCCACGTGATGTTGCGACCGACGACGTACAGCCAGACCATGCCGGACATCAGCTTGACGAACGCGAAGATCGACACCATCACGGCGCTCGCCGGCAGCAGCTTGGCGAGGTTCATCGTGAAGAAGTCGGTCCACGGGTTGGCGTGGCCGTAGGTCGCGATCTTGCCGGCCTTGACGAAGATCATGCCGAGGCCCTCGATGAGGACGACGGTCTCGACGAAGTACGCGGCCCGGAAGTCGGAGCCGGCGAAGCGCGAGAGCCGCGCGGGCTTCCGCGGGTGGTTCAGCTGCCGGATGATGATCAGCGCCGTGATTCCGATCACGGTTCCGAGGCCGAGCAGTTCGTCGATCAGGTGATAGACGGCGGTGTTGCCGATCAGCGGCCAGTGGAACGCCGGGTCGAAGGTCTGGCCGTAGGCCTCGAACCAGACGATCGCGCCGAGCATGAAGCCGACCATCACCAGCCAGTGGGCCCAGCCCACGGTGCGGAACTTACTCATCCGGGTGTGTGCGACGAACTCGACGAGCATCTGCTTGAAGCGCGGGAAGAACGGCCGCCACCGATCCGGAGCCGGCTGGCCGATCCGGACGACGTTGACCATCTTCATCGCGCCACCGATGAACGAGTACCAGCACACCAGACTGAGCAGCACGCCGATCGTGCCCAACGTGATCGTCAGGGCATTCATAGGTGGCCTTTCGTGTCGGGGGCGGCAGCGCGCCGCCTGGTATAAGCCCACGCATCCTAACCCGAACTAAGTTACCAGCCGGTAGCTATAGGAAGTTACCGGCCGGTAGTCTAGTCTCGCGGTGCTGCGGCGCGGTGCTGAGCAGAGGTCGACCGCGTGGGGGGCGGCCGAATTGCCGCATCGCGCCGTAGCGTGAGTGTCCGCTCACGTTAAGCGTTAAACCTTTCGACTCATTGAGTCAGGCAAACCTAACGTGCGGTAGCTGGTCACGCTTCGGCATACGTACTCGTGAGTCCGGCAACGGAGTGGCAACGGATTAGGTACATTCCGGACGCGAGGATCCGTGTGATGTCGGTTATGATGCTGCGCGAGATGTGCTTCGCGCACCCGCGATCAGGGCCTACGGTGCGCAGGGGCACATTGGTGTCAGAACTTGGGGGGCGTCCGTCGGGGGCGTGCGCCGAAGTCACAGAACGGAATCGAATGAAGTTCAGGAAGCTCGCCGCCGTCGCGGCGATGACCATCGCCGCCGTCGGCGTCACCGCCGGCACGTCCTACGCCGCACCGGCGGTCACGGCACCGGAGAAGATCAACTACGAGACCAAGGCGGAGGGCGACTCCGTCGTCACCGTCATCGACGCCGGCTCGTTCGCCGTGTCCGGCGACGGCAAGAGCGTCGAGCTGCAGGACGGCGACGGCAACGCGGTCGTGAGCCTGCCGCTGGCTATCCAGCTCGGCGACCTGCAGCTGCCCTTCGAGCGGGAGATCAGCGAGGACGGCAAGACCCTCACCCTGACGCCGGTCACCGACCCGTCGAAGGCCACCCCGGTCGAGCCCGAGGACAAGGTCGCTCCGGGCCTCAACCCGGTCAGCCTCAAGCTGAGCGACGTTGCGTCGCCCGAGGAGAACCTCAAGGCGCAGCAGAACTTCGCGTCCCAGCTCGGCATCGCCACCGCCGTCGGCGGCCTGACCGGCACCATCATCGGCGCCATCGTGGGCACCTTCGTCATGCCTGCCATCGGCACTGTCGCCGGTGCGGGTATCGGTGGCGTCATCGGCACCATCGTTGTCGGTGGTCCCACCCTGATCGTCGCCGGCATCGGCCTGATCAACACCCTCGCGGCGCCTCCGGGCACCACGGAGTGGGCCGAGAAGTAGTCCTCGCCCTCAGCCCACTGCGGCCCCGCCACCGATCCGGTGGCGGGGCCGCAGTCGTTCTCCGGGCCAGTCAGGACTGGAGCGTGATCAGCCGGAAAAGATGCACCACGATCTCGACGGCGTAGACCACTACGTCGACGCCAACCGTTGCTAGGTCTGCTGACAACAGTCACTCACCTTCTCGTCGAACCGCCGTCAACGGACGCCGGGATATGCGACGGTCCGGCCGCGGAGCACACTCCGTGGCCGGACCTCGGGACCTTCAGGATCATAAACCGGTCGGCTGGTTTCCCGTCGTCTCGCTCGGCGCGACACGCCGCACAGCACGAGGGCCCGCCTCCGGCCGGAGGCGGGCCCTCGTGGAGCTCTCAGGGAGCGGCGATCACCAGGTGCGCACGCGCAGCCCGGGGTTCTCGGCGAGGACCGCGGAGATCGGCGTCGCGAACAACTCCGGCGACTCGCCCAGCAGGCCGCTGACCACGCCGGCGATCTCGCACATGCCGTACTGACCGACGTTGGAGGCGCTGGAGATGCCCAGGGCCAGGGTGCCGGTGACGATCGTGCCGCCGCTGTCGCCCTGCAGGGCGCACAGGTTGGTGGAGAAGCCGTTCTCCAGCACGCGGTGGCCGACCTCGACGGTCTGGCCCGAGGCGGTCACGACACCGCAGCTGTAGCCCGAGCGGACGCCGGACTTGCACGCGGGCGCGCCGACGACGGGCTCGGCGACGCCGGTGATCGGCAGCGGCGCCGCCAGCGGCACCCGCACACCGTTGTTCTCGAACCGGCCCTGGGCCTCGGCGGTCGGCCGGATCACGGCGTAGTCGCGGCCGTCCAGGCTGGTCTTCTCGAAGGTGCCGAGCTGCTGGCCGAGCTCCTCACCGAGCAGCTGGTACACCTTCGACGCGAACTGGGTGCCGGCGGACGGCCGGTTCGGGTCGCAGTGCCCGGCGGTGATGTTGACCGGGCGGTCCGAGCCGTCGACGGCGTTGAAGCCGAGCGAGCAGCGCAGGCCCTCGCCGGCGCCGAGCGCGGCGTAGGCGTCCCCGCCGAACAGGGCCGTCGGGGCGGCGAGGTCGGCGACGGGCCGCAGGTCGCCGGCGGCCGGCTCCGGGACGAGCGGCGCGGGCGCGAACAGCACCCGGGCACCCTGCAGGAAGTCGGGCAGCCGAATCCCGGCGACGTTCTCGGTGCGCAGCACGACGTCGTTGTTCACGACGTCGATGGCGACGCCGCGCACCAGGTCGGCGACGGCGGGCGGCTGGGTGGCCAGCCAGTCGTTCAGCGCCTTCAGTTCGTCGCGCAGCTGCGTCTCGGTGCGGTCGGTGTCCTCGACGGTGAATCCGGCGTCCTCGGCGGCCTCGCGGGCCGCGTCGTAACCCTCGCCCTCGGTCAGCCCCACCTTCGGCGTGCCGTCCCGCTCGAGCCACACGCCGGAGAACACGGCAGCGAACTCCTCCCGCGCCGATTCGGCGAAGCGGGCCAGCTCCTGGCTGCGGGCAGCATCCGTCAGGTACCGCTCGGGGCTCATCTGCAGGTCCCGGGCCAGCGCCTCCACGAGTTCGTTCGGCAGCGCCGTCGCCTCGATCGGGGCCGGGTCGGCCTGTGCGATGGCGGCGGCAGGGCCGAGCAGCATGAGCGCTGCCGAACCGTAAACCGCTGCTCGACGGGCGAAGGAGCGTCGCATGGATGCCTTCCTCGTTGATCTCCGCGACGGTGCGCGAAGATGCCGGCCCCGGGCGGGCCGGTGCTGGACGGGACGATCATATGGGGTCGGCCGCGCGAACACCCAGCCGCGCGGCGTGGCGCGGGACCGGTCAGGCTGCAGCGCCGGTGCGCACCCGCGCGCCGGTCTCGGCCTCGATGTCCTGGATCGAGATGCCCAGGCTGGAGGTGCCACCCTGCGGTGCGAGGACGAGGTTGGCCTCCACACAGTCGGGGGCGCCGGAGCTGTTGGAACCGCTGATCACGCCGAGCGCGAGGGTGCCGGTGACGATGGCGCCGCCGCTGTCGCCGGAGAGGGTGCAGGCGGTGGTCGCGAAGCCGCGGATCGTGGTGCTCGTGCCGTCGGCACGGACCAGCTGGGTCTCGATCCGGTCGGCGGCGACGATGCCGCACGTGAAGTACGACGACTGTCCGGACTTGCACACCGGGGCGCCGGCGACGGGCGCGGCGGTGCCGGTGACGGTCAGCGTCGAGCCGTTGCCGCCGCGGATGACGGGCCGGTTCAGGCCGACGTCCTGGCCCGCCTGGTCGAGGCCGATGATGCCGTAGTCCAGGGTGCTGCCCTCGCCGACGGTCGAGCGGGTGAACGCGCCGATCTTCAGGCTCTCGTCGATGTTCTCCCGGTTGGGCAGGTAGACGGTGGAGCCGCCGTCCTCGCGGGCGACCGCGTCGCAGTGGCCGGCGGTGATGTTGGCGGCCGATCCGTCGGCGTCGACGGCGTTGAAGCCGAACGAGCAGACACCGATGCGGTCGAGCGGCGTCGAGCGGACGTCCCCGTCGGCGGTGATGTAGGTGTCGCCACCGAGCGGGCCGGGCTCGTTCGGCGGCTGGCCCGGGGTGAGCATGACCTGGACGTTGGCGATGAGCGTCGGCAGGTTCAGGGCGCGGCCGGCCGGGCTGTTGGCGATGTCGACGATCAGGCGGTTGTTGAACACGTCGATCGACGTCGCGTTCACCTGGGAGGACAGTTCGCGGGGGAGCGCGGCGACCCAGCGGTTCAGCTCGGCGAGGGACTGCTCGAGCCCGTCCGCGGACACCGGCGCGACGGTGACGTGGTAGCCGTCGTTCTCGGCCTGCCGGGCGGCGTCGGGGTTGGTGACCGCGACGACGGGCCGGCCGTCGGTGCCCAGCCATGCCCCCGCGAAGTCCTCCGGCCGTTCGGCACGGAAGCTGCGCGCGTAGTCCGCGAGTTCCTGCGCGCGTTCGGATCGCGCGAGGTACTCGTCGGCGCTGATCTTCAGGTCGCGGCTGATGGCCTCGACGAGTTCGGCGGGCAGTTGATCCGCAGGCAGCTGATCGGCCGGGGCGGCGTGGGCGGTCGCAGCGAGCGGCCCGGCCAGCAGCAGTGCCGACGCCGCCGCGACGACGACACGGCGAACGGTGGTACGAGCAGCGGCGCGCGACGCCGACGAGTGACGCATGGGGGCCCTTCGAGAATGGGTTGACGGGTTTCGTGCGCGGTCGTGCCGCGGAAGCGGACACAACCGTGTGACAGCGTACGGGACGGGGAGGGTCACCCTGCCGCCTCGGAACCGGTCGTGTCCGTTGGGTCCGGTTCCGTGGTTTCGGGGGGCGTCGACGTTGACGTCCCGGTCGGCGCGACGGTCGTGGGGGTCGTCGTCCGTGCGGGCCGGTCCCGTTCGCGGGTGGCTTCGCTCGTGGTCGGTGCGACCGTGGTCGACCGCGTGGTGGTGGACGGGGCCGGCCGGGACATCGTGGCCCGGA
The DNA here is from genome assembly GCF_009939605.1 of Rhodococcus sp. YH1. Lineage (NCBI taxonomy): Bacteria > Bacillati > Actinomycetota > Actinomycetes > Mycobacteriales > Nocardiaceae > Rhodococcus > Rhodococcus sp. YH1. The sequence continues at coordinate 17,201 of NZ_WVTE01000274.1, forward strand.
CCGACGTGGTCGGCGGCGCGGCCTCGGCGGCGGTGCCGGGGGCGGGGGTGAGCGCCACGAGCCCGGAGTCGACGGTGGCCGGCGCCGCGTCCGGGGCGGTCGTCGTGGTGGTGGCGGTACCGGTCGGGGTGCCGGTGCTCGGGGGCACCTGCACCGCGCTCGACAGCGACTCGTAGGCGGCGCCCGCCTCCCGCACGGGTGTGTCCGCGGGGGTGTCCCGCAGCGAGAACACCAGGGCGCCCATCCCGACGAGCAGCGCGACGGCCGCCGCGACGGCGCCGCCGACGACCAGCCGGTTGTGCGGGGCCCGGTCCGGGCCCCCGGGCACCGCGTCCGCCTCGGTGCCGGCCGCTGCGACAGTGCCGGCCGCTGTGACAGTGCCGGCCGCTGTGACAGTGCCGGCCGCCGCGACGGGGGCCGTGGCCGCGACGGGCGGCTCGACGGGGGCGACGGGGTCGAGCTGGGTGCGCGCCGCGGCGCCGGTGCGGACCGCCGGCATGATCCGGGTGGCGCCGAGCATGTCCGCGGAACCGGCCGCGGCGGCGAGCGCCGCGCCCCGCACCACCGCGTGCTGCGGCTGCGGCGGCAGCACGCACCGCACGCCCATACCGGCCTTCACTGTCTGCGCGACGAGTTGCGCCGCCGACGGGTCCACCGGCTCCTCGGTGCTGATCACGACGGCGTCGAGGTTGCTGACGAGCCAGCCGAACGCGCCGAGCGCGGCCGACAGCTGCGCGGGTACCGACGGGGCGTCCCCCTCGGGGTAACGGAACGAGCGGCCCGCGGCGACACCGGACCGCACGAGCGTCACCGTCGATCCGCCGGCGTCGAGGTGATAGACGGCGACGAGCCGGCCGCTCTGCTGTGCGACCCGGGACTCGAACCAGGCCGCGACGGCCTCGGCGTCGGAGATCAGGGTGACGTGCCGCAGCCCGACGTAGTCGAGAGCGTTGCGCAGCACCGCCACGGTCGCCGGCGACCATGCGGTGGGATGTGCGGCGGCGACGGTCGCCGGGGCGTCGCCGACCAGGGGTGCGGCGTCGGCGAGCAGGCATTCCATCGCGGTCGCGACGAGGTCCTCCGCGCGGGAGAGGGCGCCGTCCTCGGCGCGCACCCCGGCCGGTTCGCCCACTCGGTCGACGAAGCCGGAGAAGGAGCTGCACTCGTCGGCGGCGCCGGGGTCACGGACGCCGAGCGTTGCCGTGCCGTCCGAGTGCAGGTGCAGACGGGTGAGGCGTTCGACCGGCTCGGGGTCGGGACGGATGCCCTCGGCGGAGGTGACGGCCACGGCGGACACGATGGTGCCGACTCTCAGGCCCACGCCTACGGACATGCAGAAATCCCCCCGTTCCCACTGGTTGCCGGTTGCCGAACCTCGGCGCCGTGGCCGAGCGCACGGAGCATCGAGATGAGCTCCGATCGCGAGCCGGCGCCGAGCCGCCGCCGGATGCGCGCGACGTGATGCTCGACAGTCTTCGCGGAAATGTACAGGCGCGACCCTACTTCGCGGTAGGTCAGGCCGGCGACGACGAGGTCGGCGACCTCCGCCTCGCGGTCCGACAGGGGGCTCGGCGCCGCCGGCGCGTCGGCCGCGGGCGTGGGCGCGGCGGTGCGCGGCGCGGCCGACGGGTGCCGCACGGCCCGTGCGACCTGGAGCAATGCCGTCGCCGTCGCCGTGTCGTCGACGCGCAGCGCGGCCTCGCCGGCCAACCGCGCCCCGTCCCACGGCAGGCCGATCGCGGCGAGCGATTCCGCGGCCGCCTGCACGCGCGCGGGGTCGGCATCGCCCTGCAGCACCCGCAGCCAGGCCTGCCCGGCCCGGGCCAGGGCGGCCGCGTAGGCGGTGGTCTCCGCCGCCGCCCCGAGGGCCCGGGCGTGCGGCAGCAGCTCCGCGGGCCGGTCCGCGGCGATGGCCGCCTGCACCCCGTACCAGTGCAGCGTCGCGCCCCACAGCGGCGGTTCGTCGAGGGTCGTCAGGAGATCCTGGGCCTGACCGACCAGGTGGGCGATGCGGTCGGCCTCGCCGAGCCGGACCGCGGCGAGCCACAACTCGCCGAGCGGCAGCAGGCTCAGCAGGTCCACCGAGTACTCGGCCACCACGCCCTGCGCCGCGGTCCAGGCGGCGGTCAGCGCGCCGACGTCGCCGCCTCGGCGGGCCAGGCCCACCCGCAGCCCGTGCAGGAACAGCAGGTCCCGCTGCTCGGCGGCGTGGGGGGCGAGCTCGTCGGCGGCGGCCGTCGCGGCCGGCAGGTCGCCGCCGATCAGCGCCGTCCACGCCGCGAGCAGGCGGTGCCGCACGGACGGCGCCGCGGTGGCGCGGCCGAGCACGGCGCCGGCGTGGGCGAGTTCGCCGGAGTGCAGGCACAGCAGCGCGGTGATCGCCTCCGGGGTGTCGGGCAGCAGCCGCGTCCGGTCGGCCGCCCCGTGCACCGAGAGGGCCCGCGTGAGGGTGTTCATCGCGACGCGCCCGTCGCCGCCGACGGACTCGCGCAGGCCCGCGGCCAGCAGCTGCGCGGCCGCCGCGGACGACGTCGGCGCCGCGGCCTCTGTGCCGAACCGGGCGGCGGTGCCCGGGCGGCCCGCGGCGAGCAGCACCGTCGCGGCGATGGGCGCGTCGGCGCCGGCCCGTTCGGGGCCGAGCCACTCGTACAGATCCGCGCTGCGCCCCAGCATGCCGCGGCGCGCGGCGACGGTCGCGGCGATGCGGGTGGCGGCGGCCAGCTCGCCGGCGGGCAGGGCACCGGCCCGGTCGAGCAGACGGTCGGTGAGCTGTCCGGCGGTGGCGAGGTCGCCGGCGAGCCCGGCGGCCTCGGCGCGGCGCACGTCCAGCGCATCGGCGTCGGCGCCGGCACGGATCGCCGCGTCGTACAGCGTGCGGGCCTGCGCGGGCTCGGCCGCGTCGGCGAGCGTCACGAGAAGGGCGGCGAGGCGGGCGTCGGCCACCCCGGCCTCGGCGAGAGCCCGGGCGGCGTCCGCGGTCAGCAGCCCCGCGTCGAGGCGCAGCGCCGCCAGCCGGTGCGCCAGCGTGCGGACGGCGTGGGTCCCGAGGACGGCGGCGGGCACCGCGGCGGCCGCGGGGATCGGGACGTCGCCGTCGACGGTGAGCAGGCCGCTGGCCCGCGCGGCGTCGACGAGCTCGCGGGCGCGGTCCGCGTCGACGCCGAGGACGGTGGCGACCTCGAGCGGGTCGAGGGTGCCGCCGAGGCCGGCGAGGACCAGGACCCGGGGCAGGTCGGGGTCGCCGCCGCCGAGGCGGTCGCGAACGCGGGCCGCGGCGGCCCGCCGGGGATCGGTGCCGTCGCGCAACGCCGCGAGGGCCGCGTCGACGACGTCGCGGGCGCCGCCGGTCAGCCGGTGCACCGCGCGGATCGGTTCCGGGCGCGGGGTGAGACCGAGAGTTGCTGCGCGACCGGCAATTTCGCGCGGGCTGAGGGGGTGCAGTTCGACGAGCGCCGAGTGCGCGCCGAACGCGGACAGCAGCGCCCGCAGATCGCTGCGGTGCGGCCGCGGCTCCGTCGCGACGACCACCGGCCGCTCGCCGCGCCGCACCTGCTCGGCGAGCGCGAGGACCGATTCGGCGGGCAGGGTGTGCGCGTCGTCGACCACCAGCGCCGCCGGCGCGGGGGAACGCGGATCGGTTCCGACGGTGAGGCCCCGGCCGGCGAGCGTCTGCCGCACCGAGGACAGCAATGCGGACTTGCCGCTGCCGGCGGGACCGGTGAGCAGCAGCCGCGGCGGGGTCGCGGCGACGGCGTGCGCGACGTCGCGCGGCAGGGGGGTGGGCTGCGGCATCGGTCAGTTGCCGAGGAGTCCGCCGACACCGTCGACGACGCCACCGACGGCACCACCGACCCCGTCGACGACGCCGCCGACCGCGTTGCCGGTGCCGTCGAGGACCGCGCCGGCACCCTGACCGGCGCCGCCGAGCGCGTCACCGACCTGCGAGCCGTAGTTCGGGGACGGCGCGGGCGCCGGGGCGGGAGCGGGAGCCGGCGCGGGGGCGGGGACGACCGTGGTCGTGGGTGCCGGGGCGACGGTGCCGGGGGCGGGGGTGCCGGGCGCGGGGGTACCGGGGGCTGGCGCTCCCGGCGCCGCACCGGGCGCGGGGGTGCCGGCGGGAATGCTCCCGGCGGGGGCGACGGCGCCCGGCGCCCCGGGTGTCGCCGCCGTGGCCGCGGCCTGGGTGCCCGGTGCCGCACCCGGGGTGGTGCCGCTCGTGCCGGCCCCGGTGGTCGCGGTCGTCGCCGGGCCCCCCGCCGAGGCCGGGGTCGCGCCCGGGACGGTCTCGGAGGTGGCGACGCCCGCACCGGTCTCCGACGCGTCGGAGGTGCCGAGCGTGCCCATCGCGAGACCACCCGCGCCGAGCACGACGAGCGCAGCGGCCGCGGCCCCGGCGAGCACGTAGCGCCGCGAACGGGACGGCGCCGGAGCCGCCGCGGCGGCCCGGGCCGGGACGATCGCCGGGCGAACCGGCGAGACCGTCTCGGCCGGCCGGTCGTGCAGGGTCGTCACGGGCAGCGCGGTGGTGGGCACCTCGTCGTCCGCCGGCGGGGTGACGGTCGCGGAGCTCACCATCGGCGGCTGGGCCGCCGCGGAACTCACCGGCGGCTGGGCCGCTGCCGAGCTCACCGGCGGCTGGGCTGCCCCGAGGGCGGCGGTGTGGGCGGGCCGCGGGCCGGCGACCACCGGAATGCCCAGCTCCGCCGAGATCAGCTCGGCGACCAGGGGGATCGCGCCGCCGCCACCGGTGAGCAGCACCCGCCCCACGTCGGACGGCTCGACCCCGGCGCCGCGCAGCGCCTCGTGCACCAGCGCGATCGACGCCTGCAGCGGGCCGCGGGCGAGTTCCTCGAACTCGTCGCGGACGAGACGCACGTCCCGCCGCACGCCGGGCAGGTCGATCGCGACGACCGTCTCGGTGTCGGTCGACAGCTGTTCCTTCGCGGCCGTCGCGCGGGCACGCAACTCGGCCAGCGCCTCCGTCATGGGGGCGGCGAACGGATCGAAGTCGGGGACGTCGTCGCGCACGGTGTCCAGCAGATGGGTGGTGACCAGGTGGTCGAGGTGACCGCCGCACACGTCCTCGCTGCCGATCGGGCGGCCGAGGAGCACCGGCTCGGCGCCGGTGCGCAGCACCGAGACGTCGAGAGTGCGGGCGCCGAGGTCGTAGACGACGACCACGCCGTCGCCGAGGGGGCCCTGGGCGGCGTCGAGCCAGCGCACCGCGGCGACGGGTTCGGGCATCAGCGTCACGTCGGGCAGACCGGCCCGCGACAGCGCATCGCGCAACGCATCGACGGTGTAGCCGGCCCACGGCGCCGGATGCGCCACCGTGATCGTGGGCGCCTCCGGCAGGTCACGCGACGCCTCGTGCACCAGGCAGCCGATCGCCGTGGCGGTGAGGTCCTCCCCGGAGTACGACGCCCCGTTGTCGGCGAGCACACCGACCGGATCCCCGACCCGGCTCACGAAGTCGGTGAACACCAGCGAACCCGGCGCGGCCGGACGACGACCGAGGTGCGGCGCGTCGTCGGCGGGAAGGTGCAGCTCGCTGGCGCGGGACAGGACGACCGGGCGGTACGTGTCGGCGCGATCGAACGCGGTGGCCGCCACCGAGTCCGCCGAACCGATCGTGACTCCGAGTCCTGTTGCCATGTCGTTTCGCTCCCCTGGTCGGGGCGGACGGATCCGCCGTGTCGCGTTGGATGTCGTAATCGGACACGATGTCGTTAGCCCGATTCGAGACCTTCGGCCCCGGCGCGGGGGCGATCCCCCTATCCGTCCCGATCCCCTAACCCCCGCCCCCGTACGGGCCCCGGACCGATGGGGGACTCCGCCCCCTTGGGCGGGGGACGGGCCGTTCGTAGCGTGAATCGCAGAACACCGACCTCAGGAGATGCGATGTCCACCAACGCTGTGCTCGACTTCATCCTCAGCCTGCTGCGCGACGAAGAGGCCCTCGCCCGCTACTGCGCGAACCCCGACGCCGCCCTGGCACAGGCCGGTCTCGCCGACGTGTGCCACGCCGACATCGTCGCCGTCGCGCCCCTGGTCGCCGACAGCGGACTGTTCGCGGGGACGGCCGCCGAGCTGACCGCGGCGCTCGGTGGGGCGGTGGGTGCGGCCGGCGCGATCGGTGCCGGTGCGGCCGGTGGTCTCACCGGTGGCCTGGCCGGCGGCGCGGGCCTCGGCCTCGCCGGCGGCGCGGGGCTCGGTCTGGCGGGTGCCGTCGGCGGCGGTCTCGGCGGCGGTCTCGGCCTCGACACCGGCTTCGCGGCCGAGCTGGCCGCCGATCTCGCCGGCACGCTTGGCGCGGCCCTGGAACTCGGCGGCGATCTCGGTGCCGCGCTCGGTGCGGCGTTCGGAGCGGCCCTCGGCGCGGGCGGCGCGCTCGGCGGCATCGGTTCCGGCGCGCTCGACCTGGCGGGCGACCTGGACCTGGGCGCGGCGCTCTCCGGCGCCCTCGCCGGCGGCCTCGGGCTAGACGCCGCGACCGGCGTCGTCGCGGACCTCGGTGCAGCGCTCGACGCGGCGCTCGGCGCGACGGCCGGGACCGCCCTGGACCTGTCGGGTGCGCTCGAGGCCGCCTTCGGCGTCGGCGGTGAGCTCGGCGGCCAGCTCGGGGGGGCGCTGGGCGGTCTGCTCGACACCGCGCTCGCCGCGGGCGGCGGCTTCTCCACCGCGGTCGAGGCGGCCCTCGCCGGTGGCGCGGACCTCGCGACGGCCGTCGGCGCGACCCTCGGCGGCACGCTGGGCCTGGGCACCGACCTCGCCGGACAGCTCGGCGGCGCCCTCGAATCCGTCCTCGAGGTCGGTACCGGGCTCGCCGGTGGCCTGGACCTCGGCGGTGGCCTCGACGCCCTCACCGGCGTGACCGCGGGACTCGGAGCCTCCCTGTCCGCGCTGCTCGAGGCGGGCGGCTCCGTCGCCGGTGATCTCGGTGGCACCCTCGGCGCCGTACTCGAGGGCAGTACCGACGGCGGGCTCGTCGGCGGCATCGACCTCGGCGCCCTCCTCGGCGGCGACGCCTCCGGCGGCGTGGACCTCGGCACCGCGGTCGGCGGCCTCCTCGGCGGCGCGCTCGGTCTCGAGAACTCCGCGACCCTCGAGCTCGGCAACGCCCTCAACGTCGCGCTCGACCTGTCGACGACCGTCGAATCGAGCGCCGACGGCACCCTCTCCGCGGTGCTCGGCTCCGCGTTCTCCGTCGGCGGGGAAGCCGGCGCGAACCTCGGTTCCGCGCTGGGTGGGGTGTTCGAGGCCGGCCTCGGCGGAACGCTCGACTCCACCGTGGACCTGAGCTCCCAGCTGGCCACCACCCTCGGCGGCGGTCTCGGCGCCGACGCGGACCTGACCGGCCAGCTCGGCTACGCCCTCGACGGCGCGCTCGACCTCGGCGGGCAGCTCGCCGGCGGCGGCGAGGCGGTCGGCGGCCTCGCCGGCGGCGTGTCCGGGGGACTGGATACCGTCGCTGACCTCGGCGCCGGACTCGGCAGCGGCCTGAGCGGTGGGTTGACGGGCGGGCTCGACGGGGCAGCGGACCTGGGCGGGGACCTGGCCGGTGGATTGACCGGCGGGCTCGACGGGGCAGCGGACCTGGGCGGCGGGCTGGCCGGTGGATTGACCGGCGGGCTCGACGGGGCAGCGGACCTGGGCGGGGACCTGGCCGGTGGATTGACCGGCGGGGTCGGGAGCGCCGCGGATCTCGGGGCGGGGCTCGGCGGCGGCCTGACCGGTGGCCTGGAGGGTGCCGCGGACCTCGGCGGCGAGCTGACCGGTGGCCTGGCGGGCGGCCTGGGCAGCGCGACCGACCTGGGCGGCAGCCTGAGCGGCGGCCTCGACGGCGCCGCGGGCGGCGCGTCGCAGGTCGGCGGCGCCGTCACGGGCGGGCTCGAGGGAGCCACGGACGCCGGCGGTGCGCTCGGTGCGGGCCTCGGCGGCGCGGCCGAGGGCACCTCGCAGCTCGGCGGCCAGCTCTCGGGAGCCCTCGACGGCACGACGGACGCGTGGTCGTCCATCGACGCCGGCGACGTCTTCGGCAGCGCGGGCGGCACCGGTGGCCTGTTCGGTTCCGCCGACACCGGTGCCGACGCCGATCTGCACGGCGGGATCGACGCCGGCGCCGGTGCCGGCACCGATTCCGACTTCGACACCTTCCTCGGCTGACCCACCGCACGGACCCGGCGCCGGCCCCGCGTGCACCACGCGGGGCCGGCGTTCGTCGCGGAGGACATAATCTCGGTGCAGCCCGCACTCCGACAGAAGGCGAGTCGAAGCGATCACCATGCACACGTCGTCCGCAGATGCCGCCGCTCGCCGCGCGGCCCTCGTCGAACTGATCGACGCGGCCGCCGAACACATCCGCGCCGCCGAGCGCGGTGACCTCGCCGCCAGGCTCGAGGCGGCGCGCACTCGCGTCGTCGACCCCCGGCTGCGGGTCGTCGTCGTCGGCCAGCTCAAACAGGGCAAGAGCCAGTTCGTGAACTCGCTCCTCAACCTCGAGGTGTGCTCGGTCGGCGACGACGAGACCACCGCGGTGCCCACCGTCGTGCAGAACGCCGACCGCACCTTCGCCGAACTCGTGCTCGCCGAGCCCGGCCGCGATCCCGTCCGGGTGGACCTGCCCATCGACGAGTTGCAGCACGTCACGCCCGGCACGCCGCGCGCGGGCGGCCGGGAAGTGCTGCGGCTCGAGGTGAACGTGCCGAGCCCGCTGCTCGCCGACGGTCTCGTCCTCGTCGACACACCCGGTGTCGGCGGGCACGGAAACCCGCACGCCGCAGCAACATTGGGTCTGCTTCCGGCGGCCGACGCGGTGTTCGTCGTCTCCGACGCCAGCCAGGAGTTCACCGAGCCGGAGCTGAGCTTCCTGCGGCAGGTGCTGCAGCTGTGCCCGGCCGCAGCGGTGCTGATCACCAAGACGGACCTGTACCCGCACTGGCGCGAGATCGTCGCCGCCGACCGCGGGCACCTGCAGCGCGCCGGCCTCGACGTGCCCCTGCTGCCCGTCTCGTCGCTGCTGCGCAGTCACGCCCTGCGCCTCGACGACGCGTCGCTGCACGAGGAGTCGGGCTTCGAATCGGTGTACGGGTTCCTCCGTGAGCGGGTCGTCGCGCGCGGCGCCGACGCCGCCCGGCGGTCCGTCGCGCTGGACGTGAAGTCGGTCGTCGAACACGTCGCGCTCGGCCTGGGCAGCGAGCTCGCGGCGCTGCGCGACCCCGAGACCGGTGCGGCGGCCGTCGCGGAACTGCAGCGCGCCAAGACCGCCGCGGAGGCGCTGCGCACCCGGGCCGCCCAGTGGCAGCAGACCCTGGCCGACGGCATCGCCGACCTCGCCGCCGACATCGACCACGACCTGCGGGACCGGCTGCGCCGGGTCACCCGCGAGGCGGAGGCCACCGTCGACGAATGCGACCCCGGTGAGGAATGGCCGCGGATCGGGGAATGGCTGGGCGAGCAGGTCGCCGAATCCGTGGGCGACAACTTCGTGTGGGCCCACGAACGTTCGGTGTGGCTCGCGGAGGTCGTCGCCCGGCACTTCGCCGACAGCGGTGCGGTGGACCTGCCGGATCTGCGCCTCGGCGACCTCGAGGGGCTGCTCGAGCCCGTCTCCCGGCTCTCGGACCTCGAGTCGGGCCGCATCGGCGTCGGCCAGAAGATGCTCGTGGGAATGAAGGGCTCCTACGGCGGCGTGCTCATGTTCGGGCTCATCACCACGCTCATGGGCATGGCGCTGGTCAACCCGATCTCCGTCGGGGCGGGAGTCGTGCTCGGCACCAAGGCCTATCGCGACGACAAGCAGGCGCGCATCGCCAAGCGCCGCGCCGACGCCAAGGTCGCCGTCCGCAAGTTCACCGACGACGTCGGCTTCCAGGTGGGCAAGGAGTCGAAGGACCGGCTCCGGCTGATCCAGCGCCAGCTGCGCGACCACTTCACCGAGCTGGCCGAGCAGACGCTGCGGTCGCTGTCCGAGTCGCTGCGCGCCGCGCAGGAGGCCGCGACGGTCGAGGAGGCGCAGCGGCAGCGCCGCATCGCCGAACTCGAGACGCACGTGCGTGCGCTGACGACCCTCCGCGAGCGGGCCGCGCAGCTGGCCGGGGCCGGCGCGTGAGCGTCGAGCAGGCCCGCGAGCTCGTCGCCCACGCGCGTGCCCGGTACGGCGGCGACCCGCGCGCCGCCGAGCAGCTCGCGCTGTGTGCGGCGCGGCTCGAGCAGCCGCTGCGCGTCGCGCTCGCCGGCTCTCTCAAGGCCGGCAAGTCGACGCTGCTCAACGCCCTGGTCGGGCAGGACATCGCCCCCACCGACGCCACCGAGTGCACGCGCGTCGTCACGTGGTACCGCAGCGGCTCGACCCCCTCGGTCACCGCCCGCTACGACGGCGACCGGATCCTCCCGGTGCCGGTGCAGCGCCGCGACGGCCGGCTCACCTTCGACCTCGGCGAGCTGACCGCGGACCGGGTGGACCGCATCGACGTCGAGTGGCCCGCCAGTGCGCTCGCCCAGACCACGATCATCGACACTCCGGGCACGTCGTCGCTGTCACAGGACGTCTCGGCCCGGACGTTCGAGCTGCTGACCCCCGACGACGAAGCGTCCGGCGCCGACGCCGTCGTCTACCTGATGCGCACCCTCGGTGCCGCCGACGTGCAGTTCCTCGGCCGGATCGGCCAGCACGTGGGCGGCGAGTCCGGTCCGCTCGGGG
>NZ_WVTE01000275.1:0-27835 GCF_009939605.1 Rhodococcus sp. YH1
CGGAGGGGCGCTCAGCGCTCCCCGACGGCTCCTTCCGCGGCGTCGGCCCATTCCCGCCACTGCTGCGCCTGCGCGAGCGCACTCTCGGCGTCCTTCGGGCGGCCCGCGGCGGTGGCCTTGGCGGCCTGCTCCTCGAACTGGCGCACGCGCTCCCGGAACTGGGCGGCACGGGCGAGCGCCTCCGGGTCGGTGCGTCGCCATTCGGACTCGGCGGCCTCGCGGACCCGCTTCTCGATCGCCCGCAGACGGCTCTCGAGGTCGTGCATCCGCTCCCGCGGGACCTTGCCGATCTCCTCCCACCTGTCCTGCAGCTCGCGCAGCCGGGCCCGGGCGGCGTCGATGTCCGCCGCCGGATCGATCGACGCCGCCGACTGCAGCAGCGCCTCCTTCGCCTGCGCGTTCTCCTCGAACTCCGCGTCCCGCTCCGAGGCGGCCGCGTTGCGGGCGGCGAAGAACACGTCCTGGGCGCCCTTGAACCGCTTCCACAGCTGATCGTCGGCCTCGCGCGGCGCCCGGCCGGCCGCCTTCCACTCGGCGAGAAGTTCCCGGAACGCGGCCGCCGTCGCACCCCAGTCGGTCGAGTCCTGCAGTTCCTCGGCCTGCGCCACGAGATCCTCCTTGCGGGTCCGGGCGGCGGCGCGCTCGCGGTCCAGTTCGGCGAAGTGCGCGCCGCGCCGGCGGTTGAACGCCTCGCGGGCCTTCGAATAGCGCCGCCACAGGGCGTCGTCGACCTTACGGTCCACGCCGCGGATCGTCTTCCACTCCTCGAGGATCTCCCGCAACCGGTCGCCGGCAGCCTTCCACTGGGTCGACTCGGCGCCGATCTGCTCGGCCTCGGCCGCGAGGGCCTCCTTGCGGGCGGTGGCCGCCGCCCGCTGGTGCTCCTTCTCCTGTTTTGCGGCGACCGCCGCCTTCTCCGAGTCCGCGACGATCGCCGCGAGCCGCTCGGCGAGGGTGTCGAGGTCACCGATCACGGCGGCGGTGGGCAAGGACTCCGCGAGCGCCTGGGCCGCCGCCCGGGTCTTCTTCGCGTCCCCGGTGCCCGAGCTCAGCCGCGACTCGAGGATCGCCACCTCGGTCGCGAGGTCGTCGTACCGGCGGCCGAAGTGGGCAAGCCCCTCGGCGGCGTCGCCCGCCTGCCAGGACCCGATGCACCGCTCGCCCTCGGCGGTCTTCACCCACGCCGTACCGTCCTCGTCGACGCGGCCCCACCGGCTCGGATCGCTGGCCGGGACCGTGGGCTGCGGATGGGGATGGGCGGCCGGGTGCGGCTTGGGTGCCGACGACTCGGGGGCCGGCCGCTGCCGACCCGGTTTGGGAGCGCCCGGCTTCGGAGCGCGGGATTCCTGCGTTGCGTTCGGGTCGGTCATCGGTCCTCATCTCTGCCGCGCGGCACGGCTGCCTGGTCGCACTGGTTCGCGTGGTCGGGCCGCGGAGGTCGCTCCGAGACCACGCCCGCCCACTATTGAAACAGGTCGCACGGCCGGGAGGCGGCGGGTCGGGTCGACTACGGTGGCCCGTGTGTTGATCGCCGCGGCGTTCGTGCCGTCCCCACCCCTGCTCGTTCCCGAGTTGACCGGCTCCGCGGCCGCCGAGACCGCCGACCTGCGCGCCGCCGTGCTCGACGTCGGGGCGGAACTGCGCGCCGCGGCGCAGTGGGTCGTCGTCGGTACGGGCACGGAGGCCGCGCACCTCCCGGACACGGCCGTCGGAACGTTCCGCGGCTTCGGTGTCGACCTGGCCGTATCGCTCGGGCCGGCGACCGCGGGGACGCCCGATCCGCAGCTGCCGCTGCCGGCCCTGATCGCGGGCTGGTTGCGCGACCGGACGGCGCCGGTCGTGCGCGCCACCACGCACGTCGTGCCGGCCGACACGACCCCGCAGGACTGCGCCCGCTTCGGGCGGCGGCTGCGCGGCGCCCTGGACGCGGACCGCACCCCGACGGCCCTGCTCGTGGTCGCGGACGGCCCGGCCACGCTCACCGCGAAGGCACCCGGGGCCTACCACCCCGGGGCGCAGGAGGTGGACGAGGCGCTCGGCGCCGCCCTCGCGGTTGGCGACGCCGCCGCGCTCGCCGCGCTCGACCCGGCGCTCTGCACCGAACTGGTCCTCGATGGCCGCGCCGCATGGCAGGTGCTGGCCGCGGTGTTCGGCTCCGACGGACCGGCGGCGGCCGCCACGACCCACAGCAGCGCGCCGTACGGCGTGGGATACCACGTCGGGATGTGGCGACCGTGACCCGTGAGCCCCTCCCTCCGGTGGCCGTCGTCGGCCCGACGGCCACCGGCAAGTCCGATCTGGGTCTCGATCTCGCCGAGGAGCTCGGCGGGGAGATCGTCAACATCGATGCGATGCAGCAGTACCGCGGCATGGACATCGGCACCGCCAAGCTGCCCGTCGACGAGCGGCGCGGCATCACCCACCATCAGCTCGACGTCCTCGATGTCACCGAGACCGCCACGGTCGCCCGCTACCAGCAGGCCGCGACCGCCGACGTCGAGGCGATCCGGGACCGCGGCGCCGTGCCGATCATCGTCGGCGGCTCGATGATGTACGTGCAGGCCCTCCTCGACGAGTGGCAGTTCCCCGCGACGGATCCGCAGGTACGGGCCAAGTGGGAGGCGCTGCTCGCCGACGAGGGGGTGGCCGCGGTGCACGCGGCGCTGCAGCGGGCCGACCCGGTCGCCGCGGCGACGATCCTCCCCACCGACGGCCGCCGCATGGTCCGCGCCCTCGAAGTGGTCGAGCTCACCGGGGCGCCGTTCGCGGCGTCGCAGCCGCAGATCGGCGATCCCAGATGGGGGACCGTCGTGCTGGGGGTGGACCGGGACACCGTGGCCCTCGACGACCGGATCGCTCGGCGCACGGACCTGATGTTCGAGCGCGGACTGGTCGACGAGGTGGCGGCGCTGTGCGAACAGGGGCTGCACGAGGGGGTAACCGCCCGTCGGGCGATCGGGTACGCGCAGGTGCTCGAGTACCTGGCCGGTGAGTGGGACCTCGCCCACGCCCGCGAGCGCACCTTCATCGGGACGCGGCGCTACGTGCGCCGGCAACGCTCGTGGTTCCGCCGGGATCCGCGGGTGCACTGGCTCGACGGTGCCGATCCGGCGTTGCGGGACACGGCGCTGCGGGTTCTCGCCGATGCGAACCGTCGTTAAGGTGACGGGCATGGACTTCAGCAAGGGCCACGGCACCGAGAACGACTTCGTGATCCTCCCGGATCCCGACGTGCGGATCTCCCTCGAGCCGAAGCGGGTGGCGGCGCTGTGCGACCGCCGTCGCGGCCTCGGGGCGGACGGGGTCCTGCGCGTCGCGCGCGCCGGGGCGCTGGTCGACGCCGGGGTTCTGCCGGCACTGCCCGAGGGGACGGACGCCGACGACTGGTTCATGGACTACCGCAACGCCGACGGCTCGATCGCGGAGATGTGCGGCAACGGGGTGCGGGTGTTCGCGCACTTCGTCACCGCCAGCGGGCTGGAGTCGCGCGGCGAGTTCGTCGTCGGCAGCCGCGCCGGCGGCAAGCCGGTGCAGGTGCACAGCGCCGACGCCACCCACGGCGAGGTCACCGTCGACATGGGTGTGGTGCGGGAGCTGGGGGAGTCGACGGCCACCATCGAGGGCCGGGTGTACCGCGGGCTGGGCATCGACGTCGGCAACCCGCACCTGGCCTGTGTCGATCCGCACCTGACCGCGGCGACCCTGGCCGCCCTCGACCTTTCCGGTCCGGGTTTCGACCCCGGCTTCTTCCCGCAGGGGGTCAACATCGAGTTCCTCACGCCCATCTCCGCGGGCGCGGTGGACATGCGGGTGTACGAGCGGGGCGTGGGGGAGACCCGGTCCTGCGGCACCGGCACGGTCGCGGCCGCCGCCGCGGCGTTGCGTTTCGACGGGTCCGGCTCCGGTACGGTCCAGGTGCACGTCCCCGGCGGGACCGTGCAGGTGCGCCTCGAGGACGGCCGGGCCGCGTTGCGTGGCCCGTCGGTGCTGGTGGCGTCGGGCACGATCGGCGACGAGTGGTGGGGCGGCCTGGACTGACTCCCGGCCCGGCGGCGCCGGTGCGCCGCGCGGGTTTCGCCCTGCGCGGACACCCGGAAAGTCGCATGCGTCGGCGCGTCCGACGTGGGACGATGGTCGTGTATGACGAACACACGACGAAACGAATCGGCCACCGACGACGCGGACCGCGTCGCGGGCTGGGCCCCCGCCGACCCGTCTGTCGGCGAGATGCAGCTCGAGGACCGCAGCGCCCTGCGCCGCGTCGCCGGGCTGTCCACCGAACTCGAGGACATCACCGAGGTCGAATACCGGCAGCTCCGCCTCGAGCGGGTCGTGCTGGTCGGGGTGTGGACCGGCGGCACCGCGGCCCAGGCCGAGGCCAGCCTCGCCGAGCTCGCCGCACTGGCCGAGACCGCGGGCTCCGAGGTACTCGAGGGCCTGATCCAGCGCCGGGACCGTCCCGACGCCGCGACCTACATCGGCTCCGGCAAGGCCGAGGAACTGCGCCAGGTGGTGCTGGCCACCGGTGCCGACACCGTCATCTGCGACGGCGAGCTCACCCCCGCGCAGCTGACCGCCCTGGAGAAGATCGTCAAGGTCAAGGTCATCGACCGCACCGCACTGATCCTCGACATCTTCGCCCAGCACGCCACCTCCCGTGAAGGCAAGGCGCAGGTATCGCTCGCGCAGATGGAGTACATGCTGCCGCGACTGCGCGGCTGGGGCGAGTCGATGTCGCGGCAGGCCGGCGGCCGTGCCGGCAGCAACGGCGGCGTGGGCCTGCGCGGTCCCGGCGAGACGAAGATCGAGACGGACCGTCGCCGCATCCGCGAACGGATGGCCAAGCTGCGCCGCGAGATCAAGGCGATGAAGTCCGTTCGCGACACCAAGCGCACCCGGCGCATGCGTAACCGCATCCCGTCGGTCGCCATCGTCGGCTACACCAACGCCGGCAAGTCCAGCCTGCTCAACAAGCTCACCGGTTCCGGTGTGCTGGTGCAGAACGCGTTGTTCGCGACGCTCGACCCGACCACCCGCCGGGCCGAACTGCCGGACGGACGGGAGTACGTGCTCACCGACACCGTCGGCTTCGTGCGGCACCTGCCGACCCAGCTCGTCGAGGCGTTCCGCTCCACCCTCGAGGAGGTCACGGACGCGGACCTGCTGCTGCACGTGGTGGACGGGTCCGATCCGTTGCCGACGGACCAGATCAAGGCCGTGCGCGAGGTGATCACCGACGTGCTGCGCGAGTCCGACGCTCCGCCGCCGCCCGAGCTGATCGTGGTGAACAAGGTCGACGCCGCCGACCCGCTGACCCTCACCGAGCTGCGCGCCCTGCTGCCCGACGCGGTGTTCGTCTCGGCGCGCAGCGGCGAGGGACTCGACGAACTGCGCGAGCACCTTGCCGCGCTGCTCGAGCACCCGGACGTCGAGGTGAAGGTGCTGCTGCCGTACACGCGGGGCGACCTGCTCGCGCGGATCCACTCGGACGGGCAGGTCCTGAACTCCGCGCACGAGGTGGACGGTACGCGCGTGCATGCCCGCGTGCCGCAGGCGCTCGCGTCGGCCCTGGTCGAGTACGCCGCCTAGTGCGCGGGGCCCTCGTCGGCCTGGTGGCCGCGGCGGCCGTCGTGTCGGCGCCGGCCGCCGCGGCGCAGACCTCCACGGTCCCGATCGCCGAGGTCGACGGTGGCGTGCTGTGCACCCCCACCGATCCCGCCCTCGCGGAGCTGTCGGGCCTCGTCGCCTCCGGTGATCGCGTGTTCGCGGTGCCGGACGCCGGGGCCGACGAGGCGGTGTTCGAGCTCGGGGCCGACTGCGCGGTGGTGCGCCGCATCCCGCCGCCCGTCGACCCGTACGACGTGGAGGACCTCGCCGCCGGTCCGGACGGCCGGCTGTGGCTCGGCGACGTCGGCGACAATCGCGCCGCGCGCGACACCGTCGCGCTGATCTCGGTCGACCCGCAGACCGGCGCGGGCAGCCTGCACCGGCTCACCTATCCCGACGGCCCACGCGACGCGGAGACGCTGCTCGTCCCGCGCGACGGGGTGCCGCTGATCGTCTCCAAGCCGCTGTTCGGCAGTGCCGGGATCTACCGGCCGGCGGGCGGGCGGAGCGTGGACGACCTGCCCGACCCGGGGCCGGTCCCGCTCGAACGCGTCGGATCCCTGACCCTCGGCCCCACGGACACCCCCGGCGGACCCGTCGGCGGGGCCTCCTCCGCGCTGGTCACCGGTGGCGCGGTCAGCGCCGACGGCACCGTCGCCGCAGTGCGCACGTACACCGATGTCTACCTCTTCCACGCCCCCGACGGCGACGTCGCGGCGGCGCTCGCGGCAGGCCCGGCCCTGCGGGTGCCGGTGCCCCACGAACCCCAGGGCGAGGCGGTGGCCTTCACCGCGAGCGGGGACCTGCTGACCGCTTCCGAATCCGCCGGCGGCGCCCTGCCGGGAGTGCGGGTGTGGCGCGACGTGGTGGGCCTGTTCCGGCCCACGCCTGCGGAGGAGCCGGCGCAGACCCCGGGCGGGGCGATGCCCGCGGCGATCGCCGCGGGCATCGTGGTGATCGCAGCCGCCGCAGGCGGGCTGTGGCGACGGGCCGCGCGCCGCCGCCGGGGCTGACGTCAGGCGTCGAGGTCGGCGGCCACCAGCTCGGCGACCCGGGCGAGCACGTCGGTGTCGTCGCTGGTCACGGTGACCTCGGTGCCCTGGGTGGCGCCGAGCGTCATGATGAGCAGCGCCGAGCCCGCGTCGACGGGTTCGCCGCCGTCCACGGCCAGGGTCACCGGGACTCCGGAGGCGACCACGGCTTCGGCGATGATGCCGGCCGGCCGGGCATGCAGGCCGATGGACGAGCCGACGGTGACGGTGGTGCTGGGCATGGGAACTCCTTCGGGGTAGGGACGGTCGTCGGATCCGATCAGGCGACGGCGGGCTGGGCCGCGGTGTCGCTGCTGCGCAGGTGGGCGGGCCGGTGCACCTCCTTGGCGAGGGTCACGCACAGCGCACCCACGACGGTGCCGGCGGCGAGGGCGACCAGGAACCACAGCAGGTTGCCGATGGCGAAGAACACGAAGATGCCGCCGTGCGGGGCGCTGAGGGTCGTCCCGGTGGCCATCACGATCGCGCCGGTGACGGCGCCGCCGGCCATCATCGACGGGATCACCCGCAGCGGGTCCGCCGCCGCGAACGGGATCGCTCCCTCGGAGATGAACGAGGCACCGAGCAGCCATGCGGCCTTGCCGTTCTCGCGTTCGGCGGTGCTGTAGATGCCCGGCCGCAGCGTCGACGACAGTGCCATCGCCAGCGGCGGCACCATGCCGGCGGCCATCACGGCCGCCATGATCTGCAGCGAGGCGTTGTTCGAGACGTCGAGCCCGGCGACGGCGAAGGCGTAGGCGGCCTTGTTGACCGGGCCGCCGAGGTCGAAGCACATCATCAGGCCGAGGATCACGCCGAGGATGACGACCGAACTCCCGGACAGGCCGTTGAGCCAGTTCGTCAGGCCCGTGGTGATCGCGGCGAGGGGCTTGCCGAGGACGAGGAACATGAGGGCGCCGACGATGAGGGTGGCGAACAGCGGGATGATCACCACCGGCATCAGCCCGCGGGCCCACACCGGGACCGGGATGCGACCCACCCACAGCGCTGCGAAGCCTGCGATGAGGCCGCCGACGAGGCCACCGATGAAGCCGGCCCCGACGAACACGGCCACCGCGCCGGCGGTGAAGCCGGGCGCCAGGCCGGGCCGGTCCGCGATCGCGAAGGCGATGAAGCCCGCCAGGGCGGGCACCAGGAAGGAGAACGCCAGCGAGCCGAGCTGGAACAGAACCGCGCCGAGATAGGTGGTCAGGCCGCCGTCCGGGAGGTCGGTCAGCGAGTTGCCGACCACGATGTCGGCGGCGGGCTCGGTGATCTCGTACCCGCCGAGCAGGAATCCGAGGGCGATGAGCAGGCCGCCCGCGGCGACGAACGGGATCATGTAGCTCACGCCGGTCAGCAGGATCTGACGCAGCCGGGTGCCCCAGCCGACCTCGCCCGCCGAGGGTTCGTCGGCGGCCGCAGCCACGGCGGCCGCGTCGACGGTGCCCGCGGACGGGTCCTTCGCCGCGCGCATCGCCTCGGCGACCATCACGTCGGGCTCGTTGATCGCCCGCTTGACGCCCGAGGCGACCACCGGTTTGCCGGCGAACCGTTCGCGGTTCTTCACGCCGACGTCGGTGGCGAAGATGACGGCGTCGGCGCCGGCGATCACGGACGCCGGCAGGGGGGTGCTGCCGCTCGAACCCTGGGTCTCGACCCGCACCGTGACTCCGGCGCGTTCGCCCGCGGCCTTGAGGGCATCGGCGGCCATGTAGGTGTGGGCGATTCCCGTCGGGCAGGCGGTGACAGCGACGATGGTGCGCTCGGCGGCCGGGGTGGGTTCGGGCGCCGGGGTGGCCGGCGCGGACTCGGCGGCCGGGGCCGCGGTGGTGGCCGGGGCCGGTTTCGGCAGAACCCCCTCGACCAGCGCGATCACGTCCGCGGGTGTGGCCGCGTCGCGCAGTGACCCGACGAAGTCCGGCCGCACGAGTGCCCGGGCGAGCGACGAGAGCAGCTTCATGTGCTCGGCTCCGGCCCCCTCCGGGGCGGCGATGAGGAACACGAGGTCGGCGGGTCCGTCGGGGGCCCCGAAGTCCACCTTGGGGGACAGTCGCGCGAAGCCGAGCGACGCGGTGGCGACGGCGTCGGCGCGGCAGTGCGGGATGGCGATCCCACCGGGCAGGCCGGTGGCCGACTTGGCCTCCCGGTCCAGGGCGGCGGCCGTCAGTGCCGCCGCGTCGGTGGCGCGGCCGGCGGCGGCCAGCCGCGAGGCCAGCGCGGCGATGACCGACTCCTTGTCGGCGCCGAGGTCTGCGTCGAGCGCGATCAGGCCGTCGTCGATGATCGCGGGCCCGGAGGTGGCGCCGGAAGCGATGTCTGGCATGGCGTGTCCTTACTGGTGGTGAGGGAGGGCCGGGGACGGGGTGTCCAGGGGAACGGGGTGGAGCGGAGCGACCTCGACGGCGCCGGTGTCGACGTCGTCGGGTCCGGGAAGCGTGGTGCCGGGAAGTGCCACGGCCGCCGATCCGTACGCGACGGCGTGGCGGAGGCGCTCGGCGGGGCCGAGCCCGGCCAGCTCCGCGACGAGATATCCGGCGAGGGAGGAGTCGCCGGCGCCGACGGTGCTGCGCGCGGTCACGGGTCCGGGCACCGCGTGCCAGGCACCCTCGGCGGTG
Organism: Rhodococcus sp. YH1; assembly: GCF_009939605.1. NCBI lineage: Bacteria > Bacillati > Actinomycetota > Actinomycetes > Mycobacteriales > Nocardiaceae > Rhodococcus > Rhodococcus sp. YH1. The sequence continues at coordinate 9,257 of NZ_WVTE01000275.1, forward strand.
ATCAGCACCGCGCCGGCCGCGCCGAGCGTGGCCAGCACCGCCCCGACGCCGCGCTCGACGAGCCGGCGTCCGGCGGCGACGACGGGTCCGGTGTCGCCGGCCGCCGCCGCGGATTCCAGGGCGGCGGCGTCCGCGCCGGTGAGCTGGGCGAGCTCGTCCGAGTTCGGTTTGAGCAGGTCGGGGGCGGCGTCGGGGAACCGGGCTGCGAGCGACAGCAGGGGCGATTCGGAGGTGTCCACCGCGATGCGGCACGCGACGGACCCGTCGACGGCGGCCGCGCGGACGGAGCGGACGAGGTCGGCGTACCAGTCGGCGGGCACGCCGGGCGGCAGCGATCCGGACATCACCACCCAGCGGGCGTCGGCGGCGGCATCGACGACGGTCCGGCGCAGCGCATCGAGTGTCCCTTCGGTATACGCCGGGCCGGGCTCGTTGAGCTTGGTGGTGGTGCCGTCGGGCTCGGCGACGGTGATGTTGCTGCGCGCGAAGCCCCCGGTCGGAACGGCGCGGTAGCCGATGCCGTGGTCGTCGAGCGCGGCGAGCAACGGGTCGCCGGTGTTTCCCGGCAGGACGGCCAGGACCGGCCGGCCGGCCGCGCGGAGCACGCGGGCGACGTTGACGCCCTTGCCGCCCGGGTCCACGCGGGTGGCGGCGGCGCGGTGCACCGCGCCGCGGACGAGCGGGCCCGTCAGTGCGACCGTCCGGTCCAGGCTGGGGTTGGCGGTCAGCGTGACGATCATGCCGTCACCACCTCGATTCCGTTGTCGGTGAGCTCTTTGCAGTCGGTGTCGTCGATCTCGGTGTCCGTGACGAGCACGTCCACGGCGTCGACGGGGGCGAAGCTGATCAGGTGCTGTCGGCCGATCTTGGAGGAGTCGGCGAGGACGACCACCCGGTCGGCGCATCGGACCATCGCGCGCTTGACGGCGGCCTCGTCCGGGTCGGGAGTGGACAGGCCGTGGCCGACGCTGAGCGCGTTGGTGCCGATGAAGGCGACATCGACGTGCAGAGCCCGGAGGAATCGCAGCGCGTCCTCGCCCACGCTGGCCTGCGTGATCCCGCGGACCCGGCCGCCGAGCATGTGCAGGCGCACCGATCCGAGGCCGGCGAGCCGCGCGGCGATCGGAACCGAGTTTGTGACCACCTCGAGGTCCACGTCGGCGGGCAGCGCCGCCACCAGCCGGCCGGTGGTGGTGCCGGCGTCGAACACCACACTGCCGCCGGCGGGGGGAAGGTACCGGGCCGCCGCGGCGGCGATCCGGTCTTTCTGTGCGGCATGGGTGTGCTCGCGCTCGCTCAGCGCGGGTTCGGTCACCGTGAGCGCTGCGGTGGGGATCGCGCCGCCGTGCACCCGGCGCACATGGCCGAGCCGCTCAAGCAGGGCGAGGTCCCGGCGGACGGTCTCGGTGGTGACGCGGAAACGGGTGGCCAGATCGGCGACGGACATCCGTCCCCGTCGGCCGATCAGCTCGGCGATCGCCTGCTGCCGTTCCTCTGCGTACACGCCGGGCTCCTCACCGCCGAAATGTTGGTTTATGTTGTTTTACGCCCGTATGTGTTGACATGTCAATGGTTCGGAGTAATCTCGATCACAGAATTACCCCGGAGGCCCATCCCGACACACCGGGCGGCGAGGAGGAGACATGGAGAAGGTGATTCCCGCAGCGGCGGAGATGTCGATCGTTCGGGGCACGCCCGTCGTGCCCGGGGTTGCCTACGGCCCAGTCGTGCGCCCCGCGCCGCGGCCGCAGATACCCGCCACGTTCGAGAGCATCCCGGACACCGCGCGCGACGCCGAGGCGGAGCGTTTCCGGGCGGCCGCCACCACCGTCGCGGACCGGCTGCGCAGCCGCGCCGGCCAGGCCTCGGGCGCCGCCGCCGAGGTCCTGCTCGCCAACGCCCAGCTCGCCGAGGACCGCGGCTGGCTCGGCGCCGTCGCCGCGAAGATCCGCAGCGGAGCCGGCGCGGTCGAGGCCGCCGTCGGCGCCACCGACCAGTTCGCCGACATGTTCACCAAGCTCGGCGGGCTGATGGCCGAGCGCGTCACCGACCTCCTCGACATCCGCGACCGCGTGCTCGCCGAGCTCAGCGGCCACCCCGAACCCGGTCTCGACCTGCCCGAGGAACCGTCGATTCTCTTCGCGGAGGACCTCGCCCCCGCCGACACCGCCGGCCTCGATCCGACCCGCGTGATCGGGCTCGCCACCACCCTCGGCGGGCCCACCAGCCACACCGCGATCATCGCCCGGCAGCTCGGCATCCCCTGCGTGGTCGCGGCGGCCGACCTGGACACCGTTCCCGCCGGCACCCGCGTCCTCCTCGACGGGGCCGCCGGTGAGATCCGTCTCGACCCCGACCCCGAAGGCGCGGCCGCTGCGGTCGCAACCGACCGCAGCGAGCGTGCGCGCATCGCGTCCTGGGCCGGCCCCGGCACCACCGCGGACGGTCATCGTGTCGAGATCCTCGCGAACGTGCAGGACGGCGCCGGTGCCCGTGCCGCCCGCGAGACCCCGGCCGAGGGGGTCGGCCTGTTCCGGACCGAGCTGTGCTTCCTGGACCGGGAAACCGAGCCGACCGTCGAGGAACAGGCCGTGATCTACGCGGAGGTCTTCACCGCCTTCGCCGGCCGGAAGGTCGTCCTGCGGACCCTCGACGCGGGCTCCGACAAGCCGCTGCGCTTCGTCAACCACCCCGACGAGCACAACCCCGCACTCGGGTTGCGCGGCATCCGGATCGCGACCGCCACCGAAGGACTGCTCGACCGGCAGCTCGACGCCGTCGCCGCCGCGGCCGCCCGCACAGGCGCCGCGCCGTGGGTGATGGCGCCGATGATCGCGACCGTCGCGGAGGCCGCGCACTTCGCCGCCGCCGTCCGCGCCCGCGACCTCGTGCCGGGGGTGATGGTGGAGGTGCCGGCTGCCGCGCTGCTCGCCGAACGCCTCCTCGAACACGTCGACTTCCTGTCGATCGGCACCAACGACCTCGCGCAGTACACGATGGCCGCGGACCGCATGTCGCCGCACCTCGCGGCCCTCACCGACCCGTGGCAGCCGGCCGTGCTGGCCCTGGTCGCCCGCACCGCCGCCGCCGGGCGCGCGGCCGGCAAGCGGGTCGGGGTGTGCGGGGAGGCGGCAGCCGACCCGTTGCTCGGCTGTGTCCTGACCGGCATGGGGGTCACCTCGTTGTCCTGTGCGGCAGCGGCCGTCGCCGGCGTCGGCTCCCGCCTGGCCACGGTCACCCTCGACCGGTGCCGCGAGGCCGCGGACGAAGTGCTCCGCACCGTCGACCCCGGCGAGGCGCGCGAGGCGGCGGCCCGCGTGCTCGCCTGACCGAGGTGATCCGCGTCGGGAGCGACCCCCGCGACCTGCTCCCGGAGCCGGCCGGCGCCTACCATTCCCCGTTGTGAACGAACAACTGAGGACGCGGACGGCCGGGTTCGGCTGGACCCTGCACGGCGACGGACGTCGCGTTGCCGACGGCGAGGTCGTCGCCCCGGACGAACGACTGTCCTGGCCCCGCACCGTGGGCATCGGCATGCAGCACGTGATCGCGATGTTCGGCGCCACGCTGCTCGTGCCGACGATCACAGGCTTCCCGGTCACCACGACGCTGCTCTTCTCCGGTGTCGGCACCGCCCTGTTCCTGCTGATCACCCGCGGCCGGGTGCCCAGCTATCTCGGCTCGTCGTTCGCGTTCATCGCGCCGCTGGCGGCCTCGGCCGGCGAGGGCCCCGCCGCCCAGCTCGGCGGCATCGTCGCCGTAGGAGTCGCCCTCGCGCTCGTCGGTCTCGTCGTCAAGGCGCTGGGGTCCCGCGTCGTCGACGCGCTGATGCCGCCCGTCGTGACCGGCGCGATCGTCGCCCTCATCGGCCTGAACCTCGCGCCGGTCGCGGTCGGATCCTTCGAGGCCCAGCCGCTCGTCGCGGCGATCACGCTGGCCGCGATCCTGCTCGTCACGGTGCTCGGCCCCGGCCTCGTCGGCCGCCTCGGCATTCTCGTCGGCGTGATCGTCGGCTGGCTCTTCGCCGCCGTCTCCGGCGGCCTCGCCGAGGAACGCGTCGCGGCCCTGCGCGACGCCGCGTGGTTCGGCCTGCCCGAACTGCGCGCCCCCGCGTTCGAGCTGTCCGTGGTGCTGATCGCCCTGCCCGTCGTGGTGGTTCTCGTCGCCGAGAACGTCGGCCACGTCAAGGCCGTGGCGGCCATGACCGGCCGCAATCTCGACGACGTCGCCGGCGACGCGCTGCTCGCCGACGGCCTGGCCACGACGCTCGCCGGGGTCGGTGGCGGCTCGGGCACCACCACCTACGCCGAGAACATCGGCGTGATGGCCGCGACGCGGGTGTACTCGACCGCGGCGTACTGGGTGGCCGCCGCGACGGCCGTGGTCCTCGCCTTCTCCCCGAAGTTCGGTGCCCTCGTCTTCACCGTCCCGGACGGCGTGCTCGGCGGCGCCACCCTGGTCCTGTACGGCTTGATCGGCATCCTCGGCGTGCGGATCTGGATGGAGGCGAAGGTCGACTTCACCGATCCGGTCAACCTCACGGTGGCCGCCGCCGCGCTCGTGGCCGGGATCGGCGACCTCACCCTCACTGTGGGTTCCGTCGAACTCGGTGGCATCGCGTGGGGCTCGATCGGCATCCTGATCGCCTACCCGCTCCTGCGGCGATTGGCGGACCTGCGCCGCCGGCCGCCCGGCGTGTCCGGTCACAAATAACGCTCGTTCCTGTCAGCGTCAGACCCGTCCTCCGATGTCTACCGTGAGCGTGACGTACGTCATCGGATACAGGAGCGCACATGGAACGCACCCTCTTCGAGCCCGAGCACGAACTTTTCCGCGAGTCGTACCGGAAGTTCCTCGAGCAGGAGGTGGCTCCCTTCCACGAGCAGTGGGAGCAGGACAAGATCGTCGACCGTGAGGTCTGGAAGAAGGCAGGCGCGCAGGGCTTCCTGGGCATGGCCGTGCCCGAGGAGTACGGCGGCGGCGGTGTCGAGGACTTCCGCTACAATACGATCGTCACCGAGGAGACCACGCGCGGAGGTTTCAGCGGCATCGGTTTCATGCTGCACAACGACGTCGTGGCGCCGTACCTGCTGAAGCTGGCGAACGAGGAGCAGAAGCGGCGCTGGCTGCCGGGATTCTGTTCCGGCGAGATCATCACCGCGATCGCGATGACCGAGCCCGGCACGGGCAGCGACCTGCAGGGCATCAAGACCCGCGCGGTGCGGGACGGCGACGAGTGGATCCTCAACGGTTCCAAGACCTTCATCACCAACGGCATCAACGCGGACCTGGTGATCGTCGTCGCCTGCACCGACCCGGACAAGGGGGCGCAGGGCTTCTCGCTCCTCGTCGTCGAGCGCGGGATGGCCGGCTTCGAGCGCGGCCGCAATCTCGACAAGATCGGCCTCGCGGCGCAGGACACCGCCGAGCTGCACTTCACCGACGTGCGGGTGCCCGCCGCCAACCTCCTCGGTGAGGAGGGCCTGGGCTTCATCTACCTGATGCAGAACCTGCCGCAGGAGCGCCTGTCGATCGCCGTGGTGGCGGCGGCGGCGATGGAGGCCGTGCTCGAGGACACGATGCAGTACTGCCGCGACCGCAAGGCGTTCGGCAAGTCGATCGGCAGCTTCCAGAACACCCGGTTCGAGCTGGCGGAGCTGGCCACCGAGACCACCCTCGCGCGCGTGTTCGTCGACAGGTGCATCGAGCAGCTCAACGCCGGAACCCTGAGCGTGCAGGAGGCGGCGATGGCCAAGTACTGGACCACCGACAAGCAGGTCGAGCTGATCGACCGGTGCCTGCAGTTGCACGGCGGTTACGGCTACATGCGCGAATACCCGGTCGCGAAGGCGTATCTCGACGCCCGCGTGCAGAAGATCTACGGCGGCACCAACGAGATCATGAAGGACATCATCGGCCGCGGCCTGAATCTCTGACCGGCCCCGGGGCACCGGTCCCGGCCCGGAACGAGCACGGGCGGCGCCGCGATCCGCGGCGCCGCCCGCGCGCGTTTGCGGGGAGGAGCGAGGTCAGAGCTTGCGGATCACGGTGACGACCTTGCCCAGGATGACGGCGTCGTTGCCCGGAATCGGTTCGAACATCGGGTTGTGCGGCATCAGCCACACGTCCTTCTTCACGCGCTTGAACGTCTTCACGGTCGCTTCGCCGTCGAGCATCGCGGCGACGATATCGCCGTTGTCCGCGACGTTCTGCTGGCGCACCACCACCCAGTCACCGTCGCAGATGGCCGCATCGACCATCGATTCGCCGACCACCTTGAGCAGGAACAGCGAACCCTGCCCCACCAGTTCTCTCGGGAGCGGGAACACGTCCTCGACGGACTCCTCCGCCAGGATCGGACCGCCCGCCGCGATCCTGCCCAGCACGGGAACCATGGCGGCCGGCGTGGCGGACTCGGCGGCGGTGTCGACCCCCTCCGCCGGCTGCGCCTGCGGGGCCGCAGGCTGCGGATCGTCGAGGCCGCGCACGTCCACTGCCCGGGGGCGGTTCGGATCGCGCCGGAGGAAGCCCTTGCGTTCGAGGGTGCGCAACTGGTGCGCCACCGACGAGGTGGAGTTGAGGCCCACCGCGTCGCCGATCTCGCGGATGCTCGGAGGGTAGCCCCGTTCGGTGACCGATTCGCGGATCACCTCGAGGACGCGGCGCTGGCGTTCGGTCAGGCCGGCGGCCGGATCGGCGGTGGTCGTCCGGCTCCGCCCGGCCCGGGGATGGCCGTCCGTCATGATCGTGACCTCCGTGCGTCGTGTGTCGGATGTGCTGGATGTGATGGATCGAATCTAGCTCTCCGATGGCCGGTTATCAAACATCTGTTCGAGATTTTCGGCCGGTAGTGCTGACTTTGTCGGAGCGGCGTGGTACACATCGAACACACGTTCTTTCGAACAGGTGATCGAATTACTCTCGCCGTCGATCGAGCGGTGACCGAAGTTCCGCCGCGGGCCCCGTCCCGCGGACGAGCGACACGGAGGCCTCGATGAGGACATCAGCAGTTCGCCGCACCGAATGGAACGACACCCGGCACCACCCAGGCCAGTGCGACGACACCGGGCAGTACGACACGGGACACTACGACGACACAGGGCCGTGCAACGACACCGGGCAGTTCGAGGACACAGGGCAGTTCGAGGACCCAGGGCAGTACGACACCGGACGGGACGGCGAAGGCCGGGCACGACGCTCCGCGGCGACGCACCTCGCCCGGCGGCCGCACGAGGCGCCGGACCGGCGGCTGCCGGTCCGCCCGGATCCGGGGGTGGTGGACTACCGGCGCGCTCCGGTCCGGGTCTCGCGCGTCCCGCACCGCCCCGCCGGGACCGCGCAGCCCGGCCTGCGCACCGTACTGGCGACGGCCCTGCTGACCGCGGTCGCGACCGCGGGACTGCTCGGAATTGCGCACCTGCGCACCAGCCAGGTTGCGGCCGGGGCCGCACGTACCGACGTCACCGTCGTGCAGGCGGGGGAGTCGCTCGGCGACGTCGCGGCGCGGGTGGCTCCGGGTTTGCCCCGCCCCGAGGCGATCGAGCGGATCCTCGAACTCAATGCCATGTCGGACGGCCGTCTGCGGGACGGCCAGACCCTGCTCGTTCCGGCCTCCGCGCCGCGGTGAACCGGCATGGACGGGCGGGTACCGGATCCGGCCGACGATCCGGGTATGCAGGTATTGTCGACTCTTGTCAGTCACACCACCTCGTGTGGTCGCGCCGAGAGCGATTCGCCTGCCGGTGAGTCCGGTCTCGGGAGGACGGCATCGGTTCGACGCCGACGTCGCGGCCAGCACGGCTACGACGAAGGAATCGACATGTACTGCCCGTATTGCCGGCACCCCGATTCCCGCGTCGTCGATTCCCGCGAAGCCGACGAGGGGGCCGCGATCCGTCGCCGAAGGGCATGCCCCCAGTGCGGCAGGCGTTTCACCACCGTCGAGACGGCGGTGCTGTCGGTCGTCAAGCGCAGCGGCGTCACCGAACCGTTCAGCCGGGAGAAGGTGGTGCGCGGAGTGGCCCGTGCCTGCCAGGGCCGCGACGTCGACAACGACGCCCTCAACCTCCTCGCCCAGCAGGTCGAGGACGCGGTGCGGGCCAAGGGTTCCCCGGAGATTCCGAGCAACGAGGTCGGTCTGGCCATCCTCGGCCCGCTGCGGGACCTGGACGAGGTGGCGTATCTGCGATTCGCCTCCGTCTACCGGTCCTTCAGCTCCGCAGAGGATTTCGAGCGCGAGATCAAGGAACTGCGCGAGCACCAGCACCGACGCGAGACCGAGTCCCCGGACTGAGCGCCGCGCCGTTCGGCGCGCGCCGGGATCCTCGTCGCCGGATCAGCGAATCGCCGCGACGGCCTTGAGGATTCGCGTCTCCGAGATCGGCCCGCGGGTGCCGAGGTGCTGCGCGAACAGGCTGACCCGCAACTCCTCGATCATCCACGAGACCTCCACCACGTCGGCAGCCGTGGCCCGCTCCTCCGGCAGCCGGGCGAGCAGTCGGTCGTACTCGGCGTAGACCCGGTCCAGCACGTCCATGCCCTGCCGGTCGCGAAGCGCGCTCGCCGGCAGCGATTCGAGCCGGTGTGCCGCCGCCGCCAGGTAGCGGGGCAGGTCGGCCAGCCGGGCACTGCCGAGTTCGGCGACGAAACCCCGGAACAGCAGCGAGGTCAGCTGTTCACGCACGTCCTCGGCGGCCTCGCCGCGCACCCGTTCGAGCAGCACCTCCACCTCGTGTGCCCTGGCCAGGGCGGGGACGACGAGCTTCAGCAGCGCCGCCACCCGGCCCGGCAGCTGGGCCCGCACCACCTTCGCCAGCGCGGTGAACTCGTCCGGTGTGCGCACCGGCTTGCCGTGCCGGGCGATCAGCTCGTCCACGGCGCACGCCCGGCAGTCCTCGAGCAGATCCTCGAACGAGCCGTCCGGATTGCGGCCGAGCGCCAGCCGTTCGCCGTTGCTCAGGCCCGACGTCGCGGCGCGCGCCTGCATCGGGACCGCCTCGAGCAGCAGAGCCCGCAGCCCGGTGCGCATCGCGGCCTGTTGCGCGTGCGGGGTGCTGAGCACCCGCACGGCCACGCCACCATCCTCGGCGACCAGCGTCGGATATCCGGTCACCTGCTGGCCGGCGACGGTGCGTGTGACCGTGGGCTCGAGGGTGCCGAGCGTCTCGGCTGTCCATACCAGTGCCGGCGCGCGCTCGGTGCTCGACGCCGCCCGGGAGACCTCGGCCTCGACACGGTTCGCCAGCTGCCTGCGCAGCGCGGTCAGGCTCTTGCTGCGCGCGAGTACGGCGCCGCGTTCGTCGACGGCCGCGAACGTCATCCGCAGGTGGTCCGGCAGGGCGGTCGGGTCGAAGTCGCTCGGCTCGATCCGCGCCGCGCCGAGCCGCGACAGCTCCCGCGCCATCGCGTTGACGAGCGGCTCGGAGCGCGGCTGCACGGACGCGAGGGCTGCCGCAGCGAAGTCCGGTGCCGGAACGACTTGGCGGCGAAGATGCTTGGGAAGCGTCTTGATCAGGGCGGTGACCAGCTCGACCCGCATACCGGGTACCGACCAGTCGAAGCCGACCGGCCGGACCCCGGCCAGCAGCGCGACGGGAATGCGGACGGTGACGCCGTCCTCCTCGGTGCCGGGCTCGAACTGGTAGGTGAGGGGGAACTGCAGATCGCCCTGCCGCCACGCGTCGGGGTAGTCGCCGCCGAGGACGGTGGGCGCCTCCTGGTTGACCACCGTTTCCGGGGTGAAGGTCAACAGGTCGGGATTCTTCTGCCGCTCCTTCTTCCACCACGCGTCGAAGTGCCGCGCCGAGACGACCTCCGGTCCGACGCGCTGGTCGTAGAACTCGAACAGGCTCTCGTCGTCGACGAGGATGTCGCGCCTGCGGGCCCGGTGCTCGAGCGCCTCCACGTCCTCGAGCAACTCACGGTTGGCGTGGAAGAACCTGTGGCGCGTCCGCCATTCGCCTTGGACGAGGGCATGCCGGATGAACAGCTCGCGTGAGGCCTCGCGGTCGATCGGGCCGTACTGCACGGGCCGTTGCGCGACCAGGGGAATGCCGTAGAGCGTGACCCGCTCGTAGGCCATGGCGGCCTCGCGCCTGGTGGACCAGTGCGGTTCGGAGTAGGTGCGCTTGACCAGGTGCGGGGCGAGCTTCTCGGCCCATTCGGGTTCGATCCGCGCGGTGACCCGAGCCCACAGCCGCGACGTCTCGACCAGCTCGGCGGCCATCACCCAGCGCGGCGGCTTCCTGGACAGCGACGAGCCGGGGAAGATCGCGAACCGGGTCCCGCGCGCGCCGAGGAAGTCCCGCTTCTCGCCCTCACGCACGCCGACGTGCGAGAGCAGCCCGGCCAGCAGCGACTGGTGGATCGCGTCGTGGCCGACGTCCTGATGCCGCGTCTCCCACCCGAGGTTGAGGGTGATCTGGCGCAGCTGGCCCTGCAGATCCTGCCATTCCCGGATCCGCAGCCAGTGCAGGAACTCGTCGCGGCACATCTTGCGGAACCGGCTGGACGACAGTTCCTTCCGCTGCTCCTTCAGGTAGTCCCACAGCTTCAGGTACGCAAGGAAGTCCGAGCCCTCGACGGCGAACCGGGCGTGCTTCTCGTCCGCCGCTTGCTGGAACTCGGCCGGCCGTTCGCGCACGTCCTGGATCGACAGCGCCGCAACGATGATCAGGACCTCGCGCAGGCACCCGTTGCGGTGACCCTCCACGATCATCCGCGCCATGCGCGGATCGACCGGCAACAGCGCGAGTTCGCGTCCGGTGCCGGTCAGTTTCGGTGGTTCGTCCTTCGACGGCGGTTCGAGCGCACCGAGTTCCTCGAGCAGCGCGATACCGTCGCGGACGGCCCGCGGGTCGGGGGCCTCGACGAATGGGAACGAGGCGAGGTCGCCGAGCCCGAGCGCCGTCATCTGCAGCACGACCGAGGCGAGGTTGGTGCGCAGGATCTCCGGTTCGGTGAACTCGGGGCGGGCCTCGAAGTCCTCCTCGGAGTACAGCCGGATACAGATGCCGTCGGCGACGCGGCCGCAGCGGCCGGACCGCTGCCGGGCGGAGGCCTGCGAGATCTCCTCGATGGGCAGTCGCTGGACCTTGGTGCGCACCGAGTAGCGGGAGATCCGCGCGGTGCCGGGGTCGACGACGTAGCGGATACCGGGCACGGTGAGCGAGGTTTCGGCGACGTTGGTGGACAGCACCACTCGCCGGCCGGTGTGTGGGGTGAACACCCGGTGCTGCTCGGCGGCGGACAGCCGCGCGTACAGCGGCAGGATCTCGGTGCCCCGTAGCTTGCGGTCGCGCAGCGCGTCGGCGGTGTCGCGGATCTCGCGTTCACCGGAGAGGAACACGAGGATGTCCCCGTCTCCCTCGGCGCAGAGTTCCTCGACCGCCTCACAGACGGCATCCACCGGGTCGCGGTCGACGAGCGCGTCGCCCACCTCGACCGTCAGGGGCCGGTACCGGATCTCGACCGGATAGGTGCGGCCGGAGACCTCGACGATGGGCGCGGGCGTGCCGTCGGCCGCTGCGAAGTGGTTCGCGAACCGTTCCGGGTCGATGGTCGCCGAGGTGATGATCACCTTCAGGTCCGGCCGCCGGGGCAGCAGTTCCTTGAGGTAGCCGAGGATGAAGTCGATGTTGAGGCTGCGTTCGTGGGCCTCGTCGATGACGAGGGTGTCGTACCGGCGCAGCAGCCGATCGCGCTGGATCTCGGCGAGGAGGATGCCGTCGGTCATCAGCTTGATCAGCGTCGAGTCCGACACCCGGTCGGTGAACCGGACGGTGTAGCCGACGGTGTCGCCGAGTTCGGAGTCGAGTTCCTCGGCGATGCGCTCGGCGACCGCCCGGGCCGCGATGCGGCGCGGCTGCGTGTGCCCGATCAGGCCGCGCACGCCGCGGCCGAGTTCGAGGCAGATCTTCGGGATCTGCGTGGTCTTGCCGGAGCCGGTCTCGCCGGCGACGATCACCACCTGGTGGTCGCGGATCGCGGCGGCGATGTCGTCCCTGCGCTGCGAGACCGGGAGGTTGTCGGGGTAGGTGACCGTCGGCACGCCGGCCGCCCGCGCCGCGAGCCGCAACCGCGCCTGCTCGATCTCGTCGGCGATCTTCGCCAGCGCCTCGGGTCCGCGGGCGCGGTCGAGCCGCCGGCGGATGCGGTGCTCATCGCGCAGCGATACCTCGGTGAGGCCTGCCTTCAGGTCGCGACGGGTCGCCCCGGGCGGGGCGGGGGAGCGCGGGGTCTCGGGTGAGGTGGACATGCTGAATCAACAGCCTAGCGAAGCGCGGACCGTCGCCGCGCGGCACCCGCGGACCGTCGCCGCATAGGATGGCAATTTCATCGCCGTTCGTGGAACAGGAGCAGATCGTGGGCGCGTTGTGGCACGGGTTCGCAGACATGGGTGTCGTCGAGCGGGACGGTGCGTTCGTCGTCGCGCGCGGAGAGGGCGCCTACATCTGGGATTCCGCCGGCACCCGCTATCTCGACGCGACCGCCGGCCTGTGGTTCGCGAACGTCGGCCACGGCCGCTCCGAGATCGGTGACGCGGTGGCGGCGCAGCTGGCGAAGGTGGCGCACTACTCCAACTTCGGTGACCTCGCCGCGGAGCCGACCGTCGAGCTGGCCGAGCGGCTCGCGACGATCGCTCCCGTTCCCGGCAGCAAGATCTTCTTCACCTCGGGTGGTTCCGATTCGATCGACACCGCGGCCAAGCTGACGCGCCGCTACTGGCAGGAGATGGGCCGGCCGGAGAAGACCCTCGTCGTCAGTCGCGAGAAGGCTTACCACGGCATGCACGTCGGAGGCACGTCGCTCGCCGGGATCCCCGTCAACGCCGAGGGGTACGGGAACCTGTGGGACGACGCCGCGAAGGTGGCCTGGGACGACGCGAAGTCGTTGCTCGCCCTCATCGAGCGGGTCGGCGCGGACCGGATCGCGGCGTTCTTCTGTGAGCCGATCATCGGCGCGGGTGGGGTGTACCTGCCGCCGGAGGGCTATCTCGCCGAGGTCCGCGACATCTGCCGCGAGCACGACGTGCTCTTCGTGGTCGACGAGGTGGTCACCGGCTTCGGCCGCATCGGCGGGTCGTGGTTCGCCTCTGGCCGGTTCGGACTGGAACCCGACCTGATCACCACGGCGAAGGGCCTCACCTCGGGGTACGTGCCGATGGGCGCGGTGTTCGTGGCGCCGAAGGTGGCCGAGCCGTTCTTTGCCGGCGGGGTGTGGTGGCGGCACGGCTACACCTACGGCGGGCACGCCGGTGCCGCCGCGGCTGCCCTGGCGAACCTGGACATCATCGAGCGCGAGAACCTGCTCGACGAGTCGGCGCGGTTGGAGCGGACCCTGCACGAGAAGCTGTCCCCGCTGGCCGAGCACCCGCGCGTCGCGGAGGTCCGCAGTGGTCTCGGCGCCGTCGCCGCAGTGCAGCTCGCCGACCCGGGTGAGGCGCTGGAGTTCGTGAAGGCGCTTCGGCGGCACGGGGTTTCGAGCCGGGCGGCGGGACAGGGTGCGCTGCAGATCTCGCCGTCGTTCGTGATGACGGACGAGCAGGTGCAGGGCCTCGTGGACGGGTTCTCCTCGGCCCTGGGTTGATCGACGATCGAGCGGCGCCGACCGTTCGGCACCGGCACCGCGGGTCGCGTCAGCGGCGGGGGCGAAGCCGTTGCAGCACAGTGCAGATCCGCTCGCGCAGTCCCGTGGGCACGTCGTCCAGCGGCACCGCGCCCTGCGTGTCGTGCGCGGCGGCGACGCGGGCGTAGCGGTCGTGGAGCACCGTGCGTACCTCGTCGGGCGTGTGGGCGCGTCGTCTGCGCTCGTCGCGCGCGACGACTGCGCCCGTCGCCGCGACGCCGACCACACCGGCGAGTCCGACGAGCTTCCACCACTGCCTGCCCTTCAATGCCATGGGCGCGAGCCTAGACGGCAGGGATTCGGCTGGGGCCGCGCTCACCTGGGACCGATGCTCGCCACCGTCGACCGGCGCGATCGCCCGGACGCTCCGGCCGAACAGTGTGCCTCAGGGCCTGTCCGGTACTCCGTTGCGTCCCTGCGCGGCCGTATCCGGCTGCGGGCTTGTCCGGAATTCGAATCGGCTGCCGACGGCATTGGGGTGGAAGGCGTCCGGGAGGGCGGTGAACAGCGCGTGCTGCGCCTTCCACGACGTGCAGTGGGCGGGCACGACCACGGCCGGATCCGCCGCGGCGAGGGCGGTCACCGTCCGGGGGACGATCGGGCCGTCGCGGAGATGGAACCCGCCGAGGACGGCATGGAGCCGGCCGACCCCGGTGAGCCGCTCGGCGTGCTCGAGGATGTTGATCAGCCCGGCGTGCCCGCATCCGGTGAGCACGACGAGTCCCCGGTCGCGTAGGTGCAGGACGACGGCCTGGTCGTCGTGGATGAGCGGGTCGGGCCGCCAGCGGCCGTGCCGGTGGGCTTGATGGCCCGGCATGCCGGTCTCGTACTCGGTGGTCCGGGCGATCCGGCCGGTCACCAGGAGCATTCCGTCCAGCAGGAAGGAGGGGCGCCGGTTCTCGACGACGACGAATCCCGCGCCCTCGATCGCCGCGCGGCTCGGCGTCGGTAACTCGAAGGCGCCGTCGGGACCGACGATGCGCCGCCTCGTCCAGAAGTCGGGGTGCACGAGGATCGGCAGGTGCCGGGAACCGAGCCGGCGGGCGAGGCCCTGCAGACCCATGACGTGGTCGAAGTGGCCGTGGCTGAACACGATCGCCTCGATGCCGTCCGGAGAGATCGCCAGCCGATCGAGATTCGCCATCAGACCGTCCGGCGTGGCCCCCGCGTCGTAGAGCACGCGGTGCGTGGTTTCGCCGACCCGGACCTCGATCAGTACGGAGAACCCGTGCTCCGCTCGGAGGAGGTCGACAGTCCGGAATCCGACCGCCAGATCGCTGGGGACGATCGGGAGCGGACCTGCCGATCCGGCCGGCCCCCAGCGGCGGACGGGCCCCACGTCGGGCAGCAGCACGTCGGAGGAGTTGTCCACCAGCGTCGTCACATCGACCGCGTCGACCGGCCGGAGCTCCACCCGTACCGGGTCCCGCTCCGGCAGCTGTCCGGCGGATCGTCGATCGCGGGTCTCCGCTCCCGTCCTCACGCCCTCCTCCTTCCGGTGGATACGGTGAAACAGCCTTCGGCCGGCCGGGCCGTCAGTGCTCGGGGCCGAGGTCGGTGAAATCGGGACGGAAGGGCGCCTCGCTGCCCGTCCGCAGATCGAACGTGCTGCGGTTCTGCGTGAGAATGTCCGTGCCGTAGACGTGGATCGAGATCGCATCGGTCCCGTCGAGTGCCTCCACCGAGTGGATCGTTCCGTCGGGAACGACGGTCACCGTGCCCCGCGGGTTCACGAAGGTGTCGGCAACCTGGAGCCGGGCCCTGCCCGGCACACTCCCGTCGTCGAGCCGGCGATACCACGTCTCCCGTTCCCGGCCCCGATACACGCCGACCACGGCCCACGTGCCGTGATTGTGCGCCGGAGTGCTCACTCCGGCCTTGAACACCGCCACCAGGATCGACAGGTGCCCGTCCGAGGCCCGGTAGAGGGGGTACAGCACCCAGTCCCGCGTCTCGGGACGCTCCTGGTACTGCGGGTCCAGCCAGTCGCTGTCGTCGGCGACTGCTGCGGCCAGAACCGCACGGACCGCCTCCGGTCCGTCGCGCAGTGCGGACGCCTGTCGTAGGCGGGGGATCAAATCGTGGATCGACTGCCGGTGGCCGACTTCGGTGTGCCTGTTCATGATGCACCTCCTGCAACCGCTCTCGAAGAGAACGGTATGCGCACAACAGTGATGAATGCATCGGTACCAGTACGGACGTCGCGCGCCGTCCCGGTGGTGCCGGGCGCCGGCTCACAGACCGAATTCGACCGTCCGCCGCACCAGCTCCACCCTCGAGTTGATGCCGAGCTTCGCGTAGATGTTGGCGAGGTGGGTCTCCACGGTTCGCTCGCTGATGAACAGGCGCCGGCCGATCTCGGGGGAGCTGAGTCCGGCGACCGCCAGCGCGCCCACCTCCCGTTCGCGGGTGCTCAGGGCCTCCGGCCCCCAGGCCGGGCGGTCCCGGCGGCCCCGCCGTACCCCCGTCAGGAAGGCCTCGATCTCGATCAGCACCGCGTCCATGTCGCCGATCCAGGGCCAGTGATCGATCCCGGGCAGTTCGACGAGTGTCGCGCCCGGAACGCGCGCCGCGACGTAGCGGGAATGCTCGACCGACAGCCACGGATCGTCGACGTGGTGGAGCAGTAGCGTCGGCACCCGAATCTCGTGCAGCCTCGGACGAAGATCGGTCGCGGCGCAGAGCCGGAACAGGTCCCGTGCCTGCGCCGGGCCCGCCGCCGCCCGGGCGTGACGCGCGAACCAGGATCGATACCGCTCGTCCCCGGCCAGGGTCGGATTCATCGACGCGATGCCGGAGCCCGTCGCCCACCCCTCGTCGATGCCGGCCAGGACCGACGAGAAGAACTCCTCGCTCCACCCCGCCGCATACCCGTCGTCCTCCAGGAGCCGGGCATGGGCGTCCCACAGGATCATCGAACGTGTGCGGCCGGGGTACTTCAACGCGAACGAGGTGCAGATCCCGGCGCCGACGGCGACCCCGAACAGGGTCGCCCGCCGGGACCCGGCGGCGTCCATCACGGCGCGGATGTCCTCGACGCAGGCGTCCATGGACACCTCCTCCCGCGGCACGTCCGACAGGCCGGTGCCCCGCTTGTCGAACCAGATCAACCGGGCGAACGACGCCAGGCCGCGCAGGAAACGCGCGAAGAACCGCTCCTCCCAGGCGAGGTCGAGGTGCGAGACGAATCCCGGAACGAAGACGAGGTCGGGTCCCGCCTTGCCCAGCACCTGGTACGCGATGCTGACATCCCCGCTGGCGGCGTACCGGACCTCGTGGTCCATCCCTGCACCGTAGCGCCGTCTGCCGCGCTGTCAACCTCGGGTGAGGCGCAGCGAGGCGGGGCAGCGACGGCGGGCCGGCCACCACCTCCCGTGCTCGGCGGCCGGATCCCGTTACCTCCCCGCGTGAGAGGCTGTCGGTCATGCAGCAGCGGAGCTCAGCGCAGTCCCGGATCACCCTCGACGAGGCGGTGGAACTGACCCGCACCGGCGACCTCTGGATCTTCCGCGGCAGCAGCCACGCCGACCGGGCGATCCAGACGCTGACCAACGCCCCCGTCAACCACGTCGGCATGGCGGTGGTCCTCGCTGATCTGCCATCGCTGATGTGGCATGCCGAGCTGGGCAGGAGCCTGCCGGACATGTGGACCGGCCGGCACCACCGCGGTGTGCAGCTGCACGACCTGCGCGAGGCGGTGCAGGTGTGGAGTGCCCGGTACGGGCAGCGCGGCTGGCTGCGCCAGCTCGGCGTCGAGGTGACGCCGGAGCAGGAGGATCAGCTGCTGCGCACCGTCGCCCGGCTGGACGGCACGCCGTTCCCCTCGACGGGCCGGCTGGCGGGGCGCTGGTTCGCGGGCCGGCTGCCGTGGCGGAAACGCACGTCGGATGCGGGTCTCGAGCGCGCGTACTGCGCCGAGGTGGTGGGCGCGACCCTGGAGGCGATGGGGCTGCTCGAGCAACGCGGGCGCGGCAGCAACTGGTACGACCCCGGACGGTTCTGGAGCGGGGACCGGATGCCGGCCGCGCCCGGGGTCGCATGGGGGCGCGAGATCGAGGTCGTGCCTCCCGAAAACGGGTGAGGGGCTGGTGCGCTCGGTCGCCCCGCCGGAGGCCCACGCCGCCGGATAGGCCCGTTTGCCGGGCCCGCGCGACGACTTCGCGGGATCATGAGCCCATGTCGCGTCCCGCCATCGCACTGCAGGTCTACGTCCTCGACACGCCGGACCCGTCCGGGCTGGCCTCGTTCTACGCCGTGCTGCTCGGCTGGGACATCGACGACGCCGCCACCGACGACGACTGGGTCCAGTTGCGCGCCCCGGCCGGCGGGGGCCTGGCGTTCCAGCTGGCCCCCGAGTTCACCCCGTCGACGTGGCCGGACGACCGGGTCGGGCTGCAGGCACACCTGGACCTCGAGGTCGACGACCTCGACGCCGCGGAGGAGTGGGTGCTGCGGCACGGCGCAACCCGCGTCGTCGGGCCCAACCCCAGCCCGACCTTCCGCACCTACCGGGATCCGAGCGGCCACCTCTTCTGCCTGGTGCGGTCCGCGTGAGCGGTCCGTGTTCCGGCCCGGGGCCTCCCGGGCGGCTACCGGCGCCGGCGCGCCCGTCCGGCGCTCTTCGGCCGGCCCGCGTTTCCGCGGCGGGTCTTCGGCTTCTTGTCGCCGACCACCTTCTTCGGCTGCGATCCCTGCCGCTCCCCGCGCCGTTTCTGCTTCGGCTGGGACTCGTCCTGCCGGCCGCGGGAGCTGTTGGCGGTGCGGCCGCGCACGATCCCGACGAACTCCTCGACCAGATCGGTGGTCCGCTCCGAAAGCCACACCAGGCCCACCTGCGACTGCGGGGCACGATGCTCGGCGGACGCTGGACGCACGGGCCGCTAGCCTGAGCGGGTGAGCGAAGAGTCCGCCCCGGTGTTCCGGCTGGCCTACGTCCCCGGGGTCACCCCCGCG
>NZ_WVTE01000276.1:0-27745 GCF_009939605.1 Rhodococcus sp. YH1
TCCCGCACCGACAAGCCCGCCGACAGTGTCACCGAGGGCACCGAGGAGGTGACACCGGCCTTGACCGCCTGATCCACCGACGAGGAATCACGCGACGACGTCGTACACCACCTCACGGGACTTGACCCTCCTTGTACTCTCCTCTCATTATCGACCCCCGGCCCCTCCCAGGCAGGTCCTCACGTCTGGGATGTGTGCGTCGGGGTCGGCGGAGACTGGAACGTTCGTCCCGGTCACGGCCGCGGGGACATCACCTTTTGCCGGTGACTCTCGGAATCACCCCGAACGCTTCGCCGCCGCGAATGCGATCCGAGCCGGATCGGGTTCATAGGCCGGAGGCTCCGCTGCCGTCTGCCCTGGAAAGAGCGGCGGGTTCTACGATTGCCGGAGCGTCAGGACGGCCCTCGGTGCGCGGTAGTGCAATGGCCGGGCCGGCGTCGGTCGCTGTGGCGGGACAGCAGTCAGCGCCGTTCCGGCCTGCGGCGGGAGCTCCTGCTGCACCTGCGAAAGCTGCGTCCTCCACCGGATCCGTGGACCCTCTCTCCGCGCACTCCGGCAGACCGGGCACCGGCACACCCGTGGCGCTTTCCCTGGGGTGCGATCCGAGCCTCGGGCGCCCACGGGGGCGGCCGACGGCGTGGGTGCCGGCGCAGACCAGCACCCCCAGCGCCGCCCACAGCAGCGAACCGAACACCCCGGCGCCGACGAT
This sequence comes from Rhodococcus sp. YH1, assembly GCF_009939605.1. Taxonomy (NCBI): domain Bacteria; kingdom Bacillati; phylum Actinomycetota; class Actinomycetes; order Mycobacteriales; family Nocardiaceae; genus Rhodococcus; species Rhodococcus sp. YH1. Next base: position 710 of record NZ_WVTE01000276.1, read on the forward strand.
CATGGCGCTGCCCACCCACACCCCGTCGAGCACCGCCACCGCCGACGGCTGCAATACCCACGCGTCCTCGTCCCCGACCTCGATTGCCTGCATCCGGCCGCTCCCTGCTTCGTCCCTCGCGGATCTCGCCCTTCACCCCAGCGCCGGGCACGGCACCCGGATCACCGGACTACCCGGGTGCCGAATTCCGCGACAACATTTGTCGCCGAGCGCGGACCACGGCTCCACGGCCGAAAGCAGCGCGGCCGCTGCGGCCGACCAGTTCGAGAGCCCGCCCCACCTCGGCGCAGCAGGGCAACATCCGATCGACCCCGGCGACCCGCAACGCGTGCCGGACCTCGCCGACGGCAACGGCAGCGATCACCGGCCCATCACGACCGCCACCGCACGCCGCCGATTCGAGCACCGTCAGTCCCGCGCAGCCGAGAAACTCGACCCGGAGGAGATCCACGACCACACCGTGTTCCGGAAAGTGCTGCCGGAGCACGAAGTCCAGCGACGGTGCGGTGACGAGGTCGACGTCGCCGCAGACGCCGATCACCACCGGTCCGGCGCCCCGCCGATCGATGGCGATCTCGAATCTCGTCCGTTCCGGAACGACGAAGTCCACCACGGGCACCCGGACGCCCGCATCTGTGTGCGAGTACAGCAGCACCATGGCATCCCTCTGCCTCGAACGTCTGCCGGACATACCCGAAGCCGCCGGCGTTACACCCGAAAACCAACGACCGCCTCCTGTTGTCACCGATCACAACGGTAGAACAGACCACACATCCGGCGCGGGCGAATGTCCTCGCATTTTCGCCGAACGACCCCTCCCGCAGAGCCGAACGATGACAACATCAGAGGCCGACATCAGCAAGTCGGGAAGGGGTGTGGTCGCTTGGGCACACGGCGTGGCGCGGTGGTTCGACGGGCGGAAGAGCTCGGGGAGCGGCCTACCCGACAGCGGCCGGGCTAGCGGCTTACCCGACAGCGGCCGGGCTGAGGATCCGACCCGCCGGCGCACTACGTGAACCCTGGGGAGGCACGATACGACAAGGCACCCCTGCCCGCCCGCCCGCAACCCGCACAGGCTCGCGCATCCCCCCGGAGGGTGAAGCGCCGGGACCAGGTTCGAACATCTCTGCTCGAGCGGGACTCGAGGCCAGGACTGCGGGGAAGCGCCGTCCTTGCGTCACTGTTCTTGCCGTCCGGTCCGTGCTGCGGCGCCGGTTCGTCCGGCGGCAGTTACCTCCCGGCACGGCGCAGCGCGTGCCCGCGACAATGTCGCGGCACACCGACACCAGCTGCAAGACCGTCACGCTGATACCTGCACCGAGGGGCAGCGCCCGTGCGATACCGACGCGCGGCGAGTCCCTCACTGGACAGGGCGCTGCCGAATGCGACACCCACAAGTGCGCAGAACCCGTGCGGAGTTATGTCCGCGCGATCTCGTGCAGATACAGACACACCTCCTCAATCGCCTGCCTCGCCTGCGCGAACACGCCCACCTCGGTGAAGAATCCGTGGAAGACGCCGGCATACCTGGTCAGCGAGACGGGGACGCCGTCGCGCCGCAGCCGTGCCGCGTAGGCCTCGGCGTCGTCCCGGATCGGGTCGACCTCCGCCGTCAGGATGAGGGCGGGCGGCAGGCCGCGCAGCGACTCGGCGCGCATGGGTGCCGCGAGGTGGTCGTCCGCCCGGTGTCCTGGGCCGACGTATCGGTGCCAGCACCAGCGGGCGTCCGCGGTGCTGAGCACCGGTGCGTCGGCGAAGTCCGACCACGACGGCGCGGTGAAGGTCCCGTCGACGGCAGGGTAGGCGAGCACTTGCGTCACCGGGAGGGAACTGCGCTCGTCGCGTCGACACAGGCACAGGGCGGCAGCAAGATTGCCGCCCGCCGAGTCGCCCCCGACCGCGATGCGACCCGGATCGATGCCGAGTTCCGGTGCTGTCCGGGTCAGCCACTCGTAGCCGTCGAGGCAGTCTTCCAGTGCTGCCGGGTACGGGTTTTCGGGAGCCAGGCGGTAGTCCAGGGACACGACCGTCCAGCCGGATCCGGCGGCGATCGCGCGGCACAGTTCGTCGGCTCCGTCCAGGGTCCCCAGGACGAAACCACCGCCGTGCAGGTAGACGAGGGCAGGAGTACTGCCGTCACCACCGGCACTGTCCGCGCGGTACAGGCGAGCCCGGATCGTACCTGCGCGGGTCGGCACGATCAGTTGTCGGACCCGGCCCAGGGGCGTGATCGGCTCGTCGGGTGGGGCCGTGTTCAACAGCGCCCGGGTCTGCTCCGGCCGCATGTGCCGGATGGGTTTCTGCAGGACCTGGGTGATCATCCGGGCCGCGGCCTGGGCATCGTCGTCGAGCAGATTCCACCAGGCGGGGGTGTTGTCGTTCATCTCGGGAACCTCGCGAGTCTTTGACAAGAAGTGATCCGTGCCTCATCATCATAGTCAGTTGACCAAGACATTTGACCATGAATGGTCGCGTTCCAATCGGGATCCGCTGCCGACGGTGTACCGCGCACACGATCTCGTCGAGTCGAAAGGACAGAGGGATGACCGAAACGACGATCGTCCCCGCGACACGCGGGGCCGAAGCGGTCGGCGGGATCGACATTCGGATCGAGGACGATGCGAGTCCCATCGTCCGGCTGATCGCTCGGACGATCACCGATTCCGTCCGTGGGGACGGCGCGGACTCCACCACGACGGCGGTGGAAGGAACGGTCGCGGTCCGCTCCCACGACACCCCGCAAGCTGCGACGATCAGCATCTCCGACGGCACCGTCGTGGTATCGAGCGGTGTGCTCGTCGAGCCCGACCTCACCTTGACTGTCGACCTGAACGCACGGTTCGCGCTGGTCGGTGAGCCTGCTGTCGCAGTCGACGACGCTCTCGCCGCCACGGCGCTGACGTTGCTGTCGCCGCCGTTGCCGGACTGGCGGGTCGCCGCGGAGAAGTTCTGGGCCACGGCCCGGTCGGTGCCAGGGATCCCCGACGTGCTCGTCGCGATCGCGGACGGCCCCGAGGGATCGGCTCAGCTGGTCGTCGGCGAGGGCGAGACCCACTATGTGATCGCCGGTCCCCCGGAGCTGCTGGCCGGCATCTTCTGGGGCGCCGACGACTTGATCGCCGCCCTGTCCACCGGTCTGATCGGCGTGCGCGGCACGCTTTCCCAGCTGTCGGTGCTGGTCGCTGCATCCTGGAAGGTTCGTTACGATGTCTGAAATCACCGCCACTGCAACGGAATACGACGCCACTGTCCACACGGTCCGACTGGAGGCCACCAACCACGAGGGCTCGTTTCTCGGAAAGAACGTGGCGATCCGCAAGTTCGCCGCGAGCGCGGACTCGGGCTTCGCGTTCGCCGATCTGCTGTTCGGTCTCGACCTGGGCAACGCGCCGACTTTCGGATTCGCCTACCCCGACTGGCGGGGGCACCTCGCCGACCTGCAGTTCCGACCCGACATGTCGACGTTGGTGCAGTGGGAGCCGGGCCTGCAGTCCGTGATCGGCGACTACTGGCAGGCGGACGGCACTCCGGTCGGGTCCTGTCCGCGAAATCTGGCCCGAAAGCTGGTCGACCGACTTGCAACGCGCGGTTTCACGGCCACCGTGGCGGTCGAGATCGAGGCGACTCTGTTTCAGGAGTCCATCCACGAGGCCCGCGCCAAGGGATATCGCGATCTGGCCCCGCTCGGCGGGTGCGCCGGCACCGCGTATCACCTGGCGAAGTCGAAGGACTGGATCGACTACATGTCAGCGGTCTCCCGTCGCCTCGACGAGATCGGTATCGAGTGGGAAGCGTGGAGCGACGAGGACGCAGCCGGCCAGGTCGAACTCAACCTGGTTCCCGGGGACCCGATCTCGGTCTGCGATGCCTGGGCTCGCACCCGGCAGGTGATGCGCGAGGTGGCGTTCGAACTCGGTCACACCGTGACCTTCATGGCCAAGCCGACGGCCGGGTACGGTCAGGCCTCGCACGTCAACCTGTCCCTGCAGCGTGAGGGGACCAACGCGTTCTACGCCGCGGACGGGCCGTCGCCGACGATGCGGCACGCGGTCGGCGGGCTCCTCGCGACGATGCGGGGTGCGACCTCGATCATGCTGCCGCAGATCACCTCGTACCGCCGTCTGGTCGACCTGAGTGGGCCGCCGACGACGGTCACGTGGGGCATCAGCAACAAGAGCACCGCTGTGCGCGCGGTGTGCGGGCACCCGGCGTACTCCCGCCTCGAGTACCGCGTTCCCGGTGCCGACGCGAACCTGTACCTCGCGGTGGCGGCCATTCTCGCCGGGGTGATCGCCGGTCTCGACGGCGCGATCGAGCCGCCCGAGCCGGTCGCCGACATGGCGTGGTGTGTGCCCGACCTCGAGCGGTTGCCGGACACCATCACCAAGGCGGCCGCTGCACTCGAGGCGGACCCGATCCTGCGGGAACAACTCGGGGACGAGTTCGTCGACTACTGGGTCGGTACGCGGCGGTGGGAGTGGATGCAGTTCCACACCACGGGCGGTGATCCGTTCGCCGAGCTCTCCGAATGGGAGTCGGCGCGATACTTCGAGTTCCCGTGACGGCGGGGAACGCGACGCCGGGCACCGTCCGGCCGCTGATCGGCATCACCGGCCGGCGGTTCCGGCTGGGGCTGGTGAGCGGCCTGGACCAGCGCTACGGTCACCTGTTCGCCGATGCCTTCATGTCCGACTTCTCGGACCGCATCGCCAGCGCCGGTGGGGTTCCGGTGAACTTGCCCTACGATGCCGACCCGGAGGCACTGTGCCACTGGCTGGCGGGTGTGGTCGTCACAGGTGGCCAGGACGTTCACCCCGCGTGCTGGGGTGGGGATCTGTCGGTGGTCGGCGAGGTGGATCCGCGGGACGATCCGATGGTGCACGATCCCGACCGGGACGCGTACGAGATCGCGCTCGTGCATGCCGCACTCGCCGGAGGCATCCCGGTGCTCGGGGTGTGCCGGGGCCTGCAGATCCTGAACGTCGCCTTGGGCGGCACACTGATCGCCGACCTTCCGCCCGGCTCCGTCGAGCACCTGTCGGGTTCCGGTCCGATCACCGACGGTGCCGACGACCACAAGGTGACGTTCACGCCCGGCTCGATCGCGGAACGACTGTTCGGCGCCAGCGCCGTGACCAACTCCTGGCACCACCAGGCGGTCGACCGATGCGGCACCGGCCTGGTGGTCACGGGCCGCACGGCCGACGGCGTCGTCGAAGCGGTCGAGTTGCCGGGATCGGCGGTACTCGGTGTCCAATGGCATCCCGAGTGGATGGAGCGCGAAGATCCGACCCTGGACTGGATCGTCGCCGAAGGCAATCGGCGGACCTGACACCACCGAAGGGCCGTCGGCCGTCACCGACAAGGTGGCGGCCGACGGTTGCCTCACCATGTCGGGCGGTATCACTCCAACCTGACCCAGGACACGAGCGAACTCATGGTTTGCTCGGGTGAAGCCTTCGAGGGCGGGGTCGGCGGCTTCGAGAGATCGCCGAGGTTGGCGGTCATCCAAGCGTCGAGCACGCCGAGGACGACTTCGATGTGCGGCTCCGCCGTAGTGCGGTCGGCGGACAGCCAGTTGAGCGCGAATCCGTCGGACAGAACGGACACGATGTAGGTCAGTTCGTCGAGCGTATTCGGGTCGATCGACTGGCCCGCAGTGGTCGAGGCGGCCTGGAGGATCGGCCGCATGGTCGCGAATGCCTCGTGATACACCATCTCGGCCTGCATGCCTTCCTGGCGCTGGGCCCAGCTGATCAGCTCGACGATCGCCGCGCCGAATTCCGGATTCGCCAGGTACCACTCCATCAGGCCACGCAACAGGGCGCGCGCGGTGGTCGCCACGTCGCCATGGACATCGTTGCGGGTCAACACTTCTCGATACTGTCCGGCGACATGCTCGAAGACCGCCGCGAACAGCGCCTCCTTCGTGGCGAAGCAGTAGTGCAGTGTGGCCAGCGGAGCGTTCGCCTCCTGCGCGATGCGGCGTGTGGTGGCGCCGTCCACCCCGTGGGCGGCGATCGTACGGACGGCCGCGGTCACCAGTTCGGCGCGACGTTCGGCGGCGGGAATGCGAGCCATGCGGGGCCTCCTGGTGAATCCAATGCAATCGACTGATCAAGTCGATCTCAACGCTACCAGCCGATTCGAGGCCGGCGCGTCACCGATCGGCCGTTCCGGGTGTTGAATCGTTCATAAGACTTGATCAGATGACCATCATCTTCTAGGCTATGACGGAACCCACAGTCCGGCGCCATCGGCGCTCGGGGGGTCACGAGCCCGTCGCGGATGGGCCGTCACGACATCAGATCGCGAACTGCGCCCACCTCAGCGCCGCATCACGCCAGCCGAGCCTGAAGAGGATGACCATGACCGGAGTCGAACCGATTCGACCGGAACGCGTTCCAGCCCTGACCCGGATGGCGCAGGACCCGCCGCTCGACAACCTCGTCGACCTCCTCACGGCTCGAGCCGAATGTTCCACCGGCCGGGAGTTTCTCCGGTTCGGCGACATGTCCTGGACCTTCGGCGAGGTCGAGGAGTGGACGTCCAGACTTGCCCACCGACTGATCGACCATGACGCTGTCCGGGTCGGTGACCGTGTCGCGATCATGCTGCCCAACGTGGTGCAGTGGCCGATCGCCTGGCTCGCGATCCTCAAGGCCGGCGGCGTCACGGTGCCCGTGAACTCGTCGTATCAGCGCGCAGACCTCGAATTCGTGCTCCGGGACTCCGGCGCTCGAGTACTGATCACCGACGGCGCGCACACGTCGCTTGCCGAAGAGGTGCGTGCCGCCAGCGACGATCTGGCCCACGTCCGGATCGTCGAAGCCCCGTCGCGCGACGAGCTCACGCAGTATCCGGCGGACCGGCCGCGGGTCGCGATCTCCGGCGAGACGCTCGCGAACCTCCAGTACACCTCGGGAACAACAGGATTCCCGAAGGCGTGCATGCTGACCCACGACTATTGGATCCGGCTGGGTTGGGTCTGTGCGGGCGCGGCGGGCCTCGGGGCCGACGACGTCGTACTCACCTCGCAACCGTTCTCGTACATGGACCCCCAGTGGAACACCTCGCTGTGCCTCACGATCGGCGCGCCGCTGGTGGTGCTGCCCCGGTTCTCCGCCTCGGGCTTCATGGCGGACGTCCGCCGGCACCGGGCCACGTTCTGTTACGTGCTCGGCGCGATGCCCACGCTGCTGTTCAAGCAGCCGCCGAGCCCGCAGGACCGGGACAACGACCTGCGTCTCGTGCTGTGCTCGGCAATCCCGGTTGCGCTGCACGCACAGCTCGAACAGCGCTGGGGCGCACCGTGGCGGGAGATCTTCGGGATGACCGAAAGCGGGGTCGACCTGGTCAGTCTGCCCGAGAGCACCGCCGACGTCGGCAGCGGACGACTCGGGCGGCCGGTTCCCACCAAGCAGGTCCGGGTGGTCGATCCGCAGGGCGCAGACGTGGCCCCGGGAGAACCCGGCGAGCTGATCACCTCCGGCAGACCGATGATGCGCGGCTACTGGAACCGTCCCGACGACACCGCACACGTCCTGCGCGACGGCTGGCTGCACACCGGCGATCTCGCGGTCTGTGAGGCGGACGGCTACCGCCTGGTGGGCCGGATCAAGGACATGGTCCGCCGCGGCGGGGAGAACATCGCCAGCGCCGAGGTCGAACGCGTCCTCGAAGGCGACGGCACCGTCGTCGCGGCGGCGGTGGTGGGCGTCCCGGACGAACTGTTCGGCGAGGAGGTCAAGGCCTTCGTGCAGCTGGCCCCCGGTGTCGACGAGAATCGCGCGACCGCAGAGCGGATCATCAACTCCGCGCGAATGGCATTGGCGCGCTTCAAGGTTCCGCGCTACGTCGAGTTCGTTGCCGAATTCCCGCGCACCCCGTCCGAGCGGGTGTCCAAGCCGGCGCTCAGGGCACGCTCGGCCGAACGCCCCGGCACCACGTACGACCTGCAGCCGCCGCGCACGGCCGGCAACGGCAACTGAGGAGCCGGACATGACCGACAACTACCTGGACACCCACATCGACGACGACGTCGCGGTGCTCACGCTCAACCGACCGGCGAAGCTGAATGCGATGGACGTGGCCACGCGAGTGCAGCTCGCGCAGACGATCCGTCGTTTCGGGGCCGGCGACCTCGTCCGCGGAATCGTGCTCACGGGCACCGGACGGGCGTTCTCTGCCGGTGAGGACCTGCAGACGGTGCCGACCAGCTACGACGAGATCCGTGAGGCCGTCGCGACCTTCCACGACATCACCCGTGCAATTCTCGAGACGGCGGTCCCCGTGATCGCAGCCGTGAACGGGATCGCGGTCGGTGGCGCCTCGGAGGTCACGCTGTGCTGCGACTCGCGGATCGGCACCCCCGAGGCCGTGTACTACCAACCGGAGAATCACCGCGGGATCATTGTCTCGAACGCCTCAAGCCTCCTCATGCGGCGCCTGGTCGGCAACCACGCGATGCGAATCATTCTGGGCTCCGAGCGGATCGGCGCGGACGAGGCGCTGCAGATCGGGCTGCTCGACGAGATCGTGGCCCCGCAGGCACTGGTGGATCGCGCAATCGAGGTGATCCGGCAGTGGAGCTCGGATCCCCGCATCACGGCACTGCACCTGGGGCTGCTGCGGCCCCGCCCCGAAGACGTCGAGGCCGCCTTCGCCCGCGAGGACGAAGCCGCCCGTCAGTCGTGGGAGTCCGGCGCTTTCACCGAGGGCGTCGAAGGCTTCTGGGCATCGAAGAACGCGCCGACGACGCCCGCAACGAACAGTTCAGATCGGAGACGACGATGATCACCACCGAAGCAGCAGTCCTCACCACGGTGAACGAGCCGCTGGAATTCACCGAGATCCAGGTCGACGACCCCGAGCCCGACGAGGTTCGCGTCGCGGTCTCGAACGTGGGTCTGTGTCACAGCGACCTGCACTACATGACCGGTACTGTGCACGCCGACCTGCCCGTAGTGGTCGGGCACGAGGTGGCGGGCATCGTCGAGTCGGTCGGCTCCGCGGTGACCGCGTTGCGTCCGGGCGACCGCGTTGTCGGCGCCCTCACGCCCTCGTGCGGGTTGTGCCGCAACTGCCGAGCCGGCCACTCGACACAGTGCCAGCGCGTCGCGCAGATCCGGCAGCGGACCCGCCCGGCATTCCAGCTGCCGGGAGGCCAGGTCGTCGAGCGACTCGGCGACGTCGGCGCGTTCTCCCGCCACACCCTGATGCGGGAGAACGCGCTGGTGAAATTGCCCGACGAGGTGGGGTTGCACGTCGGGTGCCTGTTGTCGTGCTGCATCATCACCGGCGTCGGTGCCGTCTTCCGCGGCGCGCAGGTACGTCCTGGCGCCACCGTGGCCGTGATCGGCTGCGGCGGGGTCGGATCGGCCATCATTCAAGGGGCGCGGCTCGCCGGCGCCTCGGCGATCGTCGCCGTGGATCTCGACGAGGCCCGCCTCACGGCGGCACGGGTCTACGGTGCCACCCACGTCGTCGACGGGGCAGCCGACGTCCCTGCCGAGATCCGGAAGATGCTCGGCGACGGCGCGGACTATTCGTTCGAGGCCGTCGGTTCCGCGCGTACCGCGGCGACCGCACTGTCGATCCTGCGAGCCACGGGCACCGCGTGCCTGGTCGGTATCGCACCGGACGGCACCGATCTCACTGTGCCCGCCTCGGACTTCTTCTTCGGGGAGAAGCGCCTCATCGGCTCGTACATGGGCTCGGGCCAAGCACACGAGGACATCACCCAGTTCGCGCGTCTGTACCTGCAGGGGCGCCTGCTGCTCGACGAGATGGTCACCGATGTGATCCCGTTCCGGGAGATCGACAAGGGCTTCGAAGCGATGAAGTCGGGCGACGTGACCCGCATCGTCGCCGACCTCACGGTGTGACCTCACCCTCCACCTACGCACCGAAAGAAGCTGTGATGCCCAACCCGCAACTCCCCCCACCGATCAACTACATTGCCGACGATTGGTCCGAGTGCCGAACGATTCCGGACGCGTGGAATCTCGACCCAAATACCGGCCGACCTGTCCACCCCGCCGTCACCACCAGTTCGGACGACGTGGAACGCGCATTGCAGCATGCCGAGCGGTCCTACGGCTTCGAGCGCTGGGACGACGCAGCGAGCGAGGAACGCGCGGCCGTCATCGAGCGTGCCGCCGACATCGTCGAGTCCCGCATCGAAGACATCGCCACGACCGATGCCCTCACCAGCGGCGTCCCGATCGCGAAAGCTCGGAGGGTCGCGCAGTTCCTCCCGCCCCGAATTCGCTCGGCTGCTGCAGAACTGCGAACCATCCCGCGTCGCACAGCACTGGAGGCCGGTGGCCGCGATGTACGGCTGTACAAGGTCCCGTGGGGCCCCGCCGCCATTCTCACCCCCTGGAACGGGCCGAGTTTCATCCCTGCAGCGAAGACGGTCAGTGCCCTCGCTGCCGGCTGCCCGGTGATTCTCAAGCCATCGGAGCATGCGCCGAGCAGCGCCCAGATCATCGTCGAGTGCTTCGTCGAAGCCGGTCTTCCCCATGGTGCGCTGCAGCTCGTCCACGGTGCGGGCGACGTGGGCGCGGCAATCACCGGCGATCACCGGGTGAAGATCGTCTCGTTCACCGGCGGTCCGAACGCCGGCCGCGCGATCGCCCGAGCGGCTGTGGAGGACTTCAAGGTGCTCCAGCTCGAACTCGGCGGCAACAACCCCGCTCTTGTGCTGGACGACGCCGACATCGACGTGGCCGCCGACGGCATCCTCGAGGGGATGACCAAGCTCAACGGTCAGTGGTGCGAGGGCCCCGGCAAGGTGCTGGCGCACAAGAGCCTCGTCGCACCACTTCTGGACGCGCTGCTCGATCGCCTCTCCCGCATCGACATCGGGCACTCGCTCGACGAGAGCACGCAGCTGGGCCCGATCTCGAACGCCCCGCATTTCGCCGCGCTGCAGAACCGGATCGACGAGCTGCGGGCTCACGGTGCGACCATCCATCAGCCCGCAGAGCTACCCCCACTCGCCGGGTTCTTCCTGTCCCCCACCATCGCTTCGGGAGTCGACGCGTCGGTGGCCACCGCCGAGTTGTTCGGGCCGCTGATCAGCCTGCATGCCGTGGAGTCCGACGAGGACGCACTACGCGTTGCCAACGCGAACCCGTCGGGTCTGGACGCCTACGTGTTCGGCAGCGACTTGGACCGCGCCATCGAGGTCGGATCCCAGGTGCTGTCGGGCGAGGTGCGCGTGAACGGCGCCAAGATCGCCGATCTCGCCGACGGCTCGGCACAGAGCTTCTGGGGCACGTCCGGAATCGGCGGCCACGCCCCCGGCGAGTCCGTCCGGGTGTTCTGCGGTGACCGCGTGGTCGGCGTCGATTCTCCAGATCTACCGCTGTAGAGATCGCTCCCACCCTGACAACACCCCTTGACTGTGACCGGGACCACTGATCTACTATTACTAGGTCAAATGACTCAGTCGTTTGATCGACTCAACGAAAGCGGCACCTGTTATGAACTCCCCCTCCCTCTCCACCCCAGCTACGGCGGCCGTCGATGTCATCGGTGTCGGCGCCGGCTTCTCCGGCCTCTACCTCGCACACCGGCTCACCACCGCCGGGTGGACCTTCGCCGGCTTCGAAGCCGGCCCCGACGTGGGCGGCACCTGGTTCTGGAACACCTACCCGGGTGCCCGCTGCGACGTCGAGAGCATCTACTACTCGTACTCGTTCGACGAGACACTCCAGCAGGAATGGACGTGGAGCCAGCGGTTCGCCCCGCAGGCCGAGATCCTCAGCTATATCAACCACGTCGCCGACCGTTTCGACCTGCGCAAGCACTTCACGTTCGATACCCGCGTGGTCGGCGCCACCTGGAACGCGGCCGACCGGCTGTGGGAGGTGCAGCTGGGCAGCGGCGAGATCCGCCGCAGCCGCTACCTGATCTCGGGGGCCGGCGGTCTGTCCACTCCCAAGGACTTCGACGTGCCGGGCCTCGAGAACTTCACCGGCCTCCAGGTGTCGACCAGCCGGTGGAACCTCTCTCTCGACGACCTCGCGGGCAAGCGCGTCGCCGTGATCGGCACCGGATCGTCGGGCGTGCAGGCCATCCCCCTGATAGCGGAGGTCGCCGAGCACCTCACGGTGTTCCAGCGCACCCCGAACTACGTGATGCCCGCACGCAACGCCGACCTCCCCCCGGAGCAGGTCCGATCCATCAAGAACGACTACCCGACGATCCGTGAGGAATGCCGACACTCCCCTGGAGGCATCCCCGACTACCCGGTGACCGACAACGCCTTCGACGTCTCGGACGAAGAGCGTCGGCGGCGCTACGAGGCAGCCTATGAGCGCAGCGGTTTCAACGGTGTCGGCGCCGAGTTCGCCGACCTGCTCACCGACGCCGAGGCGAACCGGACCGCCTCGGAGTTCATCCACGACAAGATCCGCGAGATCGTCGAGGATCCGGCCACCGCAGAGCTACTGGTGCCCAAGTACCACCCCCTGGGCGCCAAGCGCAGCGTCTTCGGCACCGACTACTACGAGACCTACAACCGGCCCAATGTGTCGTTGGTGTCGCTGCGCGACGAGCCGATCCAGACGATGACCGAGAATTCGATCGTCACCTCGAAGGGCACCTACGAGGCGGACGCCGTGGTACTTGCCATCGGGTTCGACGCCTTCACCGGCCCGCTCTACGGCCTCAACCTCACTGGCGCTTCCGGCCGAAAGCTGCAGGACGCCTGGCGCGACGGCATCCGCTCCTACCTCGGGATGATGGCCGCGGACTTCCCGAACTTCTTCATGGTCGGCGGCCCCTTGAGCCCTGCGTTGGTGAGCAACGTGGTGGTGACCATCGAGCAGGCCGTCGACTGGATCGCCGAGCTGCTCGAACACGCTCGCGACAACGACGCCGCGGTGATCGAGGCCACCGCCGAGGCCGAGGAAGAATGGGTGAAGATCACCGAGGCGACCGTCGCCCCCACCCTGTACGCCACCACCGACTCCTGGTACCGCGGCTCCAATGTCGACGGCAAACCCGACACCTTCATGGGCTACGTGGGCGGCGTCGGCAAGTACCGCCGCATGTGCACCGAGATCGCCAAACGCGGCTATCCCGGCGTCCAGTTCGACGGCGAAGCACAATCCCGCCACCTCGGCCCGATCCATCAGGAAATCTCATGACCACGGCGGTCCACCGACGCTACGTCGCCTTCTCCGAGGCGCACTACGCGGGCAATCTGGTCGACGGCGCCTTCGCCCTGAAACTCTTCGGCGACGTCGGCACGAACCTGTCCATCGAGATCGACGGCCACGAGGGCCTGTTCGCCGGCTACTCGTCCGTCGAGTTCCTCGCCCCGGTCCGCGGCGGCGACGTCGTCGAGGCCGAGGCCACGCTGGTGACGAAGGGCAACCGCAGCCGCACGGTCGATTTCGAGCTCCGCGTGATCTGCCGCGCCTCCGACGGCGCCGGCCGATCGCGGGTCCTCGAGCCTCCTTTGGTTGCGGTGCGCGCTCGTGGCACCGCGGTCGTTCCAGCCGAGAAGGAGCGAGCGTCATGAAACTGATCCACGAGACGGGTTGGGCCGCCCGGCCCGCCACCGTCGAACCACCCCTGACCGGTGACATCGACTGCCATGTCGTGGTCATCGGCGGTGGCGGGGGCGGCATGTCGGCCGCACTCCGTCTCGCCGAGAAGGGCGTCGACGTGGTCCTCCTCGAGGCACAAAGCCTCGGCGGGGGCGCCAGCTCCCGCAACGCCGGATACATCACGAACTCCATCGCCGCCGATCCGGAGCTACTCGGACTGCTGCTCGAGTCCGAGCGGCTGCGCCACCTGTACCGGTACGCCGAGAACGCGGTGCACTTCGCCGAGGACGCCATCACCCACCACCGCATCGACTGCGGCTACCAGCAAGCCGGCATCGTGATGGCTGCCGTGTCCAAAGGGCAGCTGCGGCGCGCGCGCCGCAACGCAAAGGTCCTGGCCGAAGCCGGATCGTCGGCCGAATTCGTCGAGGGCCGGGACGCGGGCCTTCCGGACGGCTTCCTCGGCGGAGTGCGTGAAGGCATCGGCGGAACTCTCGATCCGGGTGAGTTCGTCCTCGGCCTGCGGGCCGCGACGATCGCGGCCGGCGTGCGCGTTCACGAGCACACTCCCGCCCGCGACGTCACCGACACGGGCGGCGGGGTCACCGTCGACACCCCGGGGGGTCGGGTGCGGGCGCGCAAGGCGCTGCTGACCACCAATGCCCACAGCGCAGGCCTGTCCATCGCGCCGAAGAATCTCGCCACCCCGGTATGGACCTCCCTGGTCGAGACCGAACCCGTCGCACCCGAGCGGCTGCACGAGATCGGCTGGACCAGTCGCGCCCCGATGGTCACATTGCACATGATCCTCGAGAACTACCGCGTGACCCCACGGGGCACCATCGTGTTCGGCACCCGTCGCCTCCAAACCGGCCGCAACCCACTGCCCGATCGCACCCCCGACCGGCACGTCGCCGCAGACCTCGTCCGCGGATTTCGTCAGCGCTTCCCGGCCCTGCGTGACATCGAACCGCAGAAGGCCTGGGGCGGCTGGATCGGCATGAGCTCCACGTGGCTGCCCGTCGCCGGCGAAGCTACCGACAACGTGCTCTACTCGCTCGCCTGCAACGGCCACGGCTTCGCCCAGGCACAGTACGTGGGCCATCTGCTGGCAGACCGAATCGGCGGCGCGCCACTGCACGACGACCTGGCCGCGATCTGGCACGGCCGCAAGCGTTTCCGGCCCAGCTTCGTCAGCGGTCCTGCGCTGTACGCGGGCTGGCTTGCCGACCGCGCCTCCGACCGCCTGGCAGCCCTGACGAAATAACAACCGCCCCGACCCGGCTGCTCGGATTCTTCGTCGCTCATCCGAACGGCTGATGTCACCACGCAAGGAGAAGGCCATGTCCATCCGAGAACTGCTCTTCGCGGTCGCGGACATCTGGATGATCGCCGTCGGATTCACGTATGGAATCAAGTTCCTTCGGAACTACAAGAACTATCTGCTCGGCATCGAGTGGATCGTCGTCGCGACGTCGGGTACGAACTTCCTGATCTACGGCCTCGTCAAGGCGGGCCACGACAGCCCGATGTACGCCGCCGCGTACTTCCTGGACGCCTTCTCCCGATCCATCGGCATCACGCTGATCCTGGTCCTCGGACTGATGAAGGTCACCCACCGATTCAAACCGTCCGCGGCGGTGGACATCGGCGCGTTCGCCCTCGCGGCCGTGGCGGGCTTTGTCCTCAGCCGGTTCGCCGAGGAGATCGGCACCCCCGGCAAGATCTTCTACATCGTAGTCAACGTGCTCACCACGATCTTCCTGATCTACTTCGTCAAGCGACTGTGGGGCATCGGCGAGCGCGGGCATGCCGTGTGGGCCGCCGTCGCCACCGCATGCGGATTCGTCATCGCCGCGACCTACGACTTCGTCCGCATCCCGGGTGACGACGCGGAGCACACGATCTTCTACATCTTCGCGCTCTCCACGTGGGGCCTGCAGATGTTCGCGTACTACCGCGCCTACCGGGCGTTCGACGCATACAACAAGCGTGTCGACGCCCAGGCGCTCAGCGGCGCCCCGGTCACGGCCTGAGCCGCACCCGCGATTCGCCGGCCCCTCCCTCCCATCGATCTACAGCCAGGAAACGAAGATGACAACCCACGAAATGCAGGAAGAAGCCACCGCGGTGGTCGTCGTCGGCGCCGGAATGGCGGGTTTGACGGCAGCAACCACGCTGGCGTCGGAGACCGATGTGGTTGTGCTCGAGTCCACCGATCGCACGGGTGGACGGGTCGAGACCGTCCGGCAGGGCGACTACTGGATCAACGTCGGCACCCAGTTCACCGAGGGCACCGGCACCCTGATCGAGGCCCTCGACCGGCACGGCATCGAGAGGGGCTCGCTCGCAGGCAAGAGCGTTGCGCTGTATCTGAACGGCGGGGTGGTCGACACCTCGAATCCCGTCGCGCTCATGTTCCGCACGCGGATGACCACGATGGACCGTCTCGGGATGGCCGTCGTCGGTGCACGCATCCTCTCGGTCATGCCGTTTCTCGAGTCGCAGAGCCGTATCGCACAACGGGTTCGCGACAAGCTCGATACCAAGCTGGCGGCGTATCTACTGAAGGGCGTCCGGTCGGAGCCAGCCCAAGCCATCGTCCGGTCGTGGTCGGCGCAGTGGATGGGATGCGAGGTGGAGGAGACGGCCGCCACCCAGTTCGTCACGTCGGTGGGCCTCGCGCTGGCCGACCCGGAGAAGATCCCGAACTTCTCGCTGCCGGTCGGTGGCAATCAGACGTTGACCGACGTCCTGGCGGAGGATCTCGGTGGCCGGATCCGGCTCGAGTCGGTGGTGCAGTCGGTGCGACAGGACGGTGACGGTGTGGTCGTCGACTATCACGACGGTGATCGGCCGGCGCGGTTGCGGGCGAAGCGCGCGATCGTGACCGCACCCGCCGACATCTCCGAGCGAATCATTCCCGACCTCCCGCAGCAGTACCGGAACGCTTTCGACGACATCACCTACGGCCGGTACGTGATCGTCGGATTCTTCACCGACGAAGTCGGGCCGCAGCGCTGGGACGACCACTTTGCCGTCTCGACGCCGCAGCTGTCGTTCCAGGCGATGTTCAACCACGCCGCGGCGATGCGGCGCGATGGCGAGCGTAAGCCGGGCGGAGCACTGGCCTGTTTCGCCGGCGGCGCTCGGGCCGACGCGTTGTTCGACCTGTCCGACGAGGAGATCGTATCGCGATTCGCGAAGGACCTGCTCGTCGTGTACCCCGAGCTGGAGGGGAAGCTGGGCGAGGGCATCGTGCGGCGGCACCGGCGGGTCGTGCCCTTCTGGGCGCCGGGGCGGAGGGAGACCCTTCCGGTATTGCGGGATCCGCTCGGAGCCATCCATCTCGCCGGCGACTATCAGCTCGATCTGCCGTCGCTCGCCGACGCAGCCACATCGGGTGAGCGAGCGGCGAAGGCCGTCCTCGCTGGCCTGAGCCGGCCGCGATAGACGAACTCACCACGCTCTTCAGCCGCGTCCCGAAGTACGTGGCCTCCGCGGCCGGCCTCCTCTCCCGGGCCGGCTCGGCCCGGATCCGACCGGTGCGGCGCCCACCGACCTCACCCCCTCGCACCGCCGGCAGCCGGGCCGACGGGCACCGTGCACCTGCGCGCTCGCCCACGGCATACCCGGAACCGGGGACATGAGCGCCCCGACCGCGGCGCCGGACGCCATACCTGACACCGCCCCCGCACCGGGACGAACTCCGTCACCTTGCCGGTGCTACTGCAGGATAACCGGCTGATGCATCGATTTGTTCGAATCGGTGTTACAGCGTCAAGTAGAGCGGCGCGTCGTACCTGCCGGCGGGACACCCCGCCCACTCTGCGCACAACTCTGAAAAACTGGAGTGCATGGCCACTCCCGCAGCAACGTCCACCGCGCCGAAGAACATGACCTGGATCCCCGGGGGAACGTTCTGGATGGGGTCGGAGGAGTTCTATCCCGAGGAGCGTCCCGTGCACCAGGTGCGGGTCGACGGGTTCTTCATGGACGAGCACCCGGTGACCGTCGCCGAGTTCCGGCGGTTCGTGAAGGACACCGGGCACGTCACCACCGCCGAGACGGCACCCGATCCGAAGGACTACCCCGACGCGGAACCCGACCTGCTGGTTCCGGGGTCGCTGGTGTTCGTGCCGCCGCCCGGGCCGGTGCCGCTCGACGACTACCGCCGCTGGTGGGCGTGGACGCCGGGCGCGCAGTGGCGGCACCCGGAAGGGCCCGGCAGCACCGTGGCGGGACGCGACCGTCACCCGGTTACGCACGTGTCGCACTTCGATGCGCTCGCCTACGCGCAGTGGGCCGGCAAGGAGCTGCCGACCGAGGCGGAATGGGAGTTCGCCGCGCGCGGTGGCCTGGATCGGGCGCGGTTCGTGTGGGGCGGCGAGTTCGCTCCCCACGGCCGCTACCGCGCCAACACCTGGCAGGGCCGCTTCCCGTGGGAGAACACCGGCGAGGACGGCTTCGTGGGGACCTCGCCCGTCGGCTCCTACCGTGCCAACGGCTACGGACTGGTCGACATGGCCGGCAACGTGTGGGAGTGGACGGCGGACCACTACACCGCGCACCACGGCGCCGACGGTCGGGACACCGCCCCCGCGCACGCCTGCTGCATCCCCAGCAATCCCCGTACGGGTGCCGGCGACGAGTCCGGTCCGTACCCACGGCGCGTGATCAAGGGTGGCTCACACCTGTGCGCGCCGAACTACTGTCTCCGCTACCGTCCGGCGGCGCGGCAGGGCGAATCGGTCGAGACGTCGACGTGCCACATCGGTTTCCGCTGCATCGTGCGCCCGGACAGGTGACGAGGCCGGTGACCGGCATCGCGGTCACCGGCCTCGTCGTGCCGGGCGGCGGTCAGCGCGGAACGTCGCCGAGGATCGACACCCGCTCCATCACGCGCCGGTGCGGGAAGTAGTCACTGGCCGCGTAGTGCTGGGTGGCCCGGTTGTCCCAGAACGCAACGGAATTCGGCTCCCACCGGAATCGGCACTGGAAGTCGGGGACCTTGGCCTGATCGAACAGGTGCTGCAGCAGCCGACCGCCCTCGACGGGATCCATGTCGGGGATGTGCGTGGTGAACAGGCTGTTGACGAACAACGTCCCGCGTCCCGTCTCCGGATGCGTGCGCACGATCGGATGCCGCACCGGCGGGTACTGCTCCCTCATCTGCTCGAGGCGCTCGGCGGTCATGCTCCGGCCGAAGGACGGCACGAAGTCGTGCACGGCGTCGAGTCCGTCGATGCGGTCCTTGACCTCGTCGGAGAGGCAGTCGTACGCGTTGCCCATGTCGGCCCAGAGGGTGTCGCCGCCGGCGGGCGGGACCTGCAGCGCCCGCAGCACCGACCCCATCGGGGGACGCTGCTGCCACGTGACGTCGACGTGCCAGATGTTCTCCGTGCCTGGATTGTCCTCGCCGCGTTCGAAGTGGACCACCTCGGGCACCTCGCCCTGCGGGAGCAGGGGATGGACTTCGAGTTCTCCCCAGTGCCGGGCGAAGTCGCGGTGCTGCGCGCCGGTGATGCGCTGGTCGCGGAAGAACAGCACCTTCCATTCGAGGAGGGCGCGGCGCAGTTCGGCGATCTGCTCGAGCTGCGGGTCGCCGAGGTCCACGCCGGTGACCACGGCGCCGATGTAGGGTGTGACGGGCTCGAGGCACAGGCTCAGGTACGGTTCGTCGCTCGGCCCGCCGGAAGTGCGGCGCATGAACCTCGGACCGAACTCGATGGTGTGTGAGCCTATTTCTACGGAACGGGACGTGATCGTCGGGGGCATGGCGACTCCTGTCGGATGGCTGGCGAACGGGTCAGTGGTCGAGCCGGGCGTGCGAATCCTCGGCCTGCAGCGCCCCGACGGCCATGTCGATCAGGTGATCGACTGTTTCGTCGAAGTCGGCTCGCACCACTGGAATTCCTCTTTCCTGGCGCTGCTCGAAGATCGCCAGGGCGGATACGGACATGTTGAAGACGAGATCGATGCGCTCGACCGCGGTGCGGGGAGACAGGTGTGGCAACAGGCGCGTGAGGCGGCGGACGACTTCGGCGTTGGCGTCCCACAGTGCAGCGAACTCGTCGTCGAAGAAGTCCACCGAGGGCGACACCCGTGCGAGGAAGCGCGCATAGTGGGTTGCCTCCGGCGCGGAGGCGAGAAAGTCGGTCAGCGGGCGTATACCGGCCTCGACCAGGGCGCGCACGTCCTCACCGCGGCCCTCGCGGTCGAGCTCGTCGAGGCGGTCTCGTCGCACGTCGTTGATGGCGCTCATCCGGGATCTGAAGATGGCCGTCAGCAGGCCGTCCCGGTCGCCGAAGTGGTACTGCACCGCGGAGTTGTTGCGGTGACCGGCGGCCGCCGCGATGTCCCTCAGCGACACTCCGTCGATGCCCTTTGTTGCATAGAGCTTTTCGGCAACCTCGACCAGCGCGCGCCGGGACTCGTCCGTGGATGACATGACGCCACCGTACGGCGTCGGCCCAGCGGCGTCAAGACACTGACTTAAATTCTGCCGAGGCGGTGAAATATCGTGTTTTCCAGCCAGTTTCGGGGTACGGTTCGATCGCGGACGCAGAGTGCACCCTCAAGTCCCACTCAGCGGGACGGCGTCCGTCGCACCCCGCAACCGTGATTAGCGTCACCGACCCGAGGCCCCTGCGCCGGTGGTGGACAGCTCCCCCGCCGTGAAGCGCCCCGCCTGCTTCCCAACGCTTTCGGCCACCGTGCCGCCCCGCCCATCCGAACAAAGGAAAACGATGGTGCCCGACCCGCAGCCGCCCACGGCCACAACGTCCCGGCGACGACTGTTCGTCCTGCTCGCCGTGATCATCCTCTTCTCGGAGATCGCGACGTTCGAAATCCTGATGGTCTACCCCGCCGTCCCCCACATCGCCGCCGCGTTCGGCACCCTCGACGTCGCCTGGGTGATGTCGATCGTCACGCTCGCCGGCGCAACGCTGATGCCACTGATCGGCAAGGCCTCCGACAAACTCGGCAAGAAGCGCGTCATCCTGGGGCTTGCGGTGGTGTTCGTCCTCGGCAGCGTGACGAGCGCGGCCGCGACGTCGTTCGAGATGATGCTCGCCGGCCGCGCCGCCCAGGGCGCCCTCGTCGGCATCGTGGCCCTGTCGTACAGCCTCGTGCGCGACATCATGCCCCGCGACTTCGTGCCCGTTGCGCTCGGCGTCGTCGCCACCGGCATCGGGATGTCGGCGGTGGCCGGCCCGTTCGTCGCCGGCTGGCTGATCGACAGCTTCGGCTTCCGGTCGGTGTTCTGGTTCCTCGCCGTCTACGTCACGGCGCTCGTCCCCCTCTACGCGGCGGTGGTCCCGGAAAGCCCGGTCCGCGCCGACCGGCCGGTCGACTACCTCGGCACGCTGCTGCTCGGCCCCGGTGTGGCCGTCCTGCTGCTCGGCATCACCAAGGGCTCGGCGTGGGGCTGGTCGTCCACGCCGACGATCGCGCTGCTCGTCGTCGGCGCGGTGATGCTCGCGCTGTTCGTCGTCCGCCAGCGCACCGCGACCCACCCGCTGATCGACTTCGGCATCCTCTTCGGCCGCCGCTTCGGGCCGACCGTCGTCGCCGTCGGCTGCGTCGCCTACATGATGAACGCGCACGCATTCCTGATGCCCACACTGCTGCAGACCCCCGCCGGACTCCCCGGGATCTCGTACGGAGCTGGCCTGACCGCCACCCTGTACGCGCTGTGGACGTGTGCACTCGGTCTGTGTGCGATGGTCGCCGGCCCGCTCGGCGGATTCGCGGCGAAGAAGTTCGGGCCCCGCCAGGTCCTCATCGGCGCCGCGCTGCTGTTCCTGCTGGTGATGTTCCTCGGCACCCGGCTGCCCACGACGTTGTGGCAGGTCGTCGCACTCAGCGCCCTGGCCGGTTTCGCCGTCGGATTCCTGCACTCGTCCAACGCGAACCTCGTGCAGGACGCGCTGCCTGCCGAACAGAGCGGCGTCGGCACCACCATCGCCGGCGTCGGGATGCAGCTGACCTCCGCAATCGCGGTGACCGTCACCGGTGCCGTCATGGCCGGGCACGCCGCCGGCATGCGACCCGGCGGACGCGCGGTGCTCTATGCCGATACCGCCCTGGTACACGGCTTCCGCTACGCGGCCCTCGTCGGCGCCGCCGGGCTCGTGATCGCGCTGGTCATGAAGCACGGCCGCGCCCCCGCCACGGGCGGCCTGCGGACACCGGATCCCACCCCCGTCGCCGCCGCCCAGCCCCAGCGCGCCTGACCCCCAGGAGATCAGCGATGAACCGCCATTCCCTCCCCATCGTCACCGACCTCCCGCAGCCGTCGGCCGCCGTCGACTACCGCAGTCAGGAGCGCCCGTTCCGCCGCCCCCACCCGGTGCGACCCCCGGCGGGCGCCCCGAACGTCCTGCTCGTGATGGTCGACGACGTCGGATTCGGTGCCGCGTCGGTGTTCGGCGGCCCGTGCCGGACGCCGACGGCCGAACGCCTCGCCGACGACGGCCTGAAGTACACCCGATTCCACACCACCGCGCTGTGCTCCCCCACCCGCGCCGCCACCCTCACCGGCCGCAACCACCACTCCGTCGGCATGGGCGTGATCTCCGAAATGGCCGGAGCTGCACCCGGATACAATGGGACACGACCCGCCTCGGCGGCGACGGTCGCCCGCATCCTGCAGGGCAACGGGTACGCGACGGGCGCCTTCGGCAAGATGCACCAGACCCCGACGTGGGAGATCACCCCGGCCGGACCGTTCGACAGGTGGCCGCTGCGGGAGGGCTTCGACAAGTTCTACGGCTTCCTCGGCGCCGAATCGGACCAGTTCTCCCCCGTCCTCTACGAGGACTTCACCGTCGTCGACCCGCCCCGCACCCCGGAGCAGGGCTATCACCTGTCGGAAGACCTGGTCGACCGGGCCGCGGCGTGGATCGAGGGGGTCCGAGCCGTCGACGAGAACAAGCCGTGGTTCTGCTACCTGCCGTTCGGTGCCTGCCACGCGCCGCTGCAGGTACCGGCGAGCTATCTGGACAAGTACCGCCACGAGTTCGACCACGGGTGGGATCGCCAGCGGGAGATCACCCTGGACCGTCAGCGCCGGCTCGGGGTCGTCGCGCCCGACACCGAACTGGCCCCGTGGCCGGACGACCTGCCCCAGTGGGAATCGCTGAACGAGGACCAGCGGACGGTGTCGGCGCGCCTGATGGAACTGTATGCGGCGTTCCTCGAGCACACCGACGACCAGGTCGGCCGGCTCGTCGACCGGTTGCAGGAACTCGGGGAACTGGACAACACCCTCGTGCTCTACATGCTCGGCGACAACGGCGCCTCTGCCGAGGGCGGATTCGAGGGATCGTTCAACTATCTGGCCGGGCTCAACGGCTATCCGAGCACCACCTCGGACGTCCTCGCGCGATTCGACGAGCTCGGCACCCCCACCAGCTACCCGCACTATCCAGCGGCGTGGGCGCTGGCCCTCGACACCCCGTACCAGTGGGCCAAGCAGGTCGCCTCCCACTACGGCGGCACCCGCAACGGGCTCATCGTGCGCTGGCCGGACGGCATCGCCGACAAGGGCGGGCTGCGCCACCAATGGCACCACTGCGTCGACATCACCCCCACCATCCTCGAGGCGGCCGGGATCCCGGCGCCCCACAGCGTCGACGGCGTGACCCAGATGCCGATGGAAGGCGTCGCCATGAACTACACCTTCGACGACGCCACCGCACCGGACCGGCACACCACGCAGTACTTCGAGATCTTCGGCAACCGCGGCATCTACCACGAGGGCTGGACCGCGGTCACCGCGCACCGCGCGCCGTGGCTGATGGCCACGCACGGTCTCGAGCTCCCGAGCCTCGACGAGGACCGGTGGGAGCTGTACGACACCCGCACCGACTGGTCGCAGGCCCGCGACCTGGCGGACCGGCACCCGGACACCTTGGAGAAGCTGAAACAGCTGTTCCTCGTCGAGGCGGCCCGACACCAGGTCCTCCCGCTCGACGACCGCACCGTCGGCCGCCATGCCGATCCCGGCTCACGACCACCGCATCCGTTCGCGGGCCGGCGCACCGTCACCCTCTACCCGCACATGCAGGGCCTCGTGGAGAAGGCGGCGCCGTCGTTCTTCAACCGCTCGTTCACCCTCACGGCCCGGATCGACACCCACGACCGGCCCTGCCGGGGCATGCTCGCCGGAATCGGCGGGCGCTTCGGCGGATTCGCGTTCTACGTCCTCGAGTCCCGGCCGGTGTTCTGCTACAACTTCAGCGGCAGTCACCGCACCTTCGTGCGCTCACCCCGCCCGCTGACCGGCGACGTGCGCGAAGTGTCGCTGCACTTCGACTACGACGGCGGCATCGGGCAGGGCGGCGAGGCCGTGCTCTCCGTCGACGGCGAGGTCGTGGCGCGCGAGCGCATCGAGCGCACCGCACGGGCGATCTTCTCGATGAACGAGCAGCTCGACATCGGCGTCGACCGGGGCAGTCCGGTTGCGGAGGAGACCGCCGAGTTCGGGCGGTTCGCGTTCACCGGCACCCTGCATCACGTCCGGGTCGATCTTCCGCCCGGCGGGGGTGCGCAGGCCGACGACCGCCGCCGGGTCGCGCTCGCCACCCACTGACCGGTCGACTGCGCAGTTGTCGTGACGCCACGCCGATGCGGGCGATGACAACTGCGCAGTCGCGGACGACCGATGTTCAGCGAGCGGCGCTGCGCGGCCCCACAGGCGATGCCGCGTCCGGCGACTCCCCGCGTCTCCCGGCCGTGATCCAGAACGCCAGCACCGCGCCGGCGAGGGCGGCGACGGCAGCCACGAGGAACGCGACGAAGAAACCGCGGCTGTCGTAGACGATTCCCGTCGCGTCGGCTGTCACCACGTGCTGGGCCAGCAGCGCGAACCCGACGGACGAGAGCATGCCGCCGAACATGGACTGCGACAGGCCGGTGAAGTTGGCGCCGACGGCGCGTTGCTCGGCCGGCAGGGCGAGCATGACGAGGTTCGGCACCGCGGCGTAGATCATGGATCCGAAGCCGACGAGGCCGTACGCGGCGACGATCTGCCACGGGTGGGACGGCGTCGTGCCCAGGATCAGTGCCCCCACCGCGATCAGCACGGACCCGGCGATGAGGTGCTGCCGGAACCCGATCCGCCGCGCCGTGGCACCGACGAACACGCCGCTGACGACGATGAGGACGCCGCCGGGCAACAGCCACAGCGCCATCTCCGTCACCGACAGCCCGAATCCGTAGTCCGCGGCGGGTGTCTGCAGCAGCATCGGAATGAGGGTGGCGATCAGCGTGGTTGCGCCGTAGGCCACGCCACCGGCGAGCAGAGTGATGCCGACTGCGCGGCTGGTCAGGACCTCGATGCTGATCAACGGTTCGGCGACTCGCCGTTCCCACGCCACCCACGTCGCGAACGCGGCGAGCGCGAGGCCGAGCACTCCGAGGGTCCTGCCGCTGAGCCAGCCCCATCCGGCGCCCATCGACAGCATCAGCATCGCGGCGAACAGACCCGCCGTAAGCAGCAGTGCACCGATCCAGTCCACCGAGACGCGGGCGCGCACAGAGGTTTCGGGCACGAACAGCAGTGTGAGCACGCCACCCACCGCGCAGAGCGCGAAGGAGAACCAGAACACGGAGGCGACACCCGTGCGGTCCAGCATGAATCCGGACACCAACGGCGCCAGGACGGTGACGACGCCGACCCCGGTGTTGGCGATACCGATCGACATGGGCTGCAGCCGGGCCGGGAAGACGTCCCGGATCAGCGAATAGCCGAGGGCCGTGAACGCGAAACCCACCCCCGACAGGAAGCGACCCACCAGCAGGATCCCGAAGGTCGGGGCGAGGGCGGAGATCAACGCTCCGGTGCTCGCCACCGCGGCGGTCACCACCAGGATCCGCTTCTTGCCGTAGATGTCGGCGAGCTTGCCCAGGACGGGTGAGGCGATGGCGGCGGCGAGAACGAGCGCGGTCATCACCCACACCACCTGCGTGGTCTGGTAGTGCGCGGCGATCTTGGGCAGCGCCGGGGTGAACAGCGCGAAGGCGAGCGCGGCCTGCTCGGTGAGCAGGACGAGGATCAGCAGGATGCCGATCCAGCGAGCCGTCGACTCCGGCGCTTCGAGGGACGCATCCCCGGAGAGAGGCGGACGTTCGTCCGGTCCGAGTGAAACCGACATGGTTCGGTACCTGCATTTCTCGAGGGCGAAAGGGATTGCCGGACACAGTGCCCGAGCATTCGCCGGCCGTGCACCGGATGTTCCGCTCAGCTGGACGGCTCTGTCACCGGACCGGGCGGCATTCTGTAATGGCGGTCACATGTCGGCGCGAGGCCGACCGTAAGTCGAGGACGATGCCATGACAGGGTTGACAATGACACCCGCTACCACGACCGGATCCGGCTGGACGCCACGACTGGTGCTGTCGCTGGTTTCGATGGCCCTTGTGCTGGAGATCATTTCGATCAGCTCGTACATGGTGGCCACCGCACTGAAGCCGATCGGCGAACACTTCCGGACCGGTCAGATCGCCTGGGTGATGACGGCATGGTTGCTGATGGCGGCAATCGCGTGCCCGGTGGTCGGCAAGCTGGCCGACATCTACGGCAAACGCCGCATGTTCCTGATTTCCCTGGGTGTTTCCGTCGTCGGCGCGGCGCTGTCAGCGATGGCCCCGACGTTCTGGGTGTTCATCGTCGGCCGGGCACTGTTCGGCTGCCTGATCACCTGCATGTTCCTGGCGTACTCGCTGATGCGCGACGTGTTTCCGCCCAGGACGCTGGCGCTGTCGGTCAGCGTCACCGCCGCCGGGATGGGGTTGATGTCGATCCCGTCGCCGTTCCTGACCGGGATGCTGCTGGACCTGTGGTCGTTCCGCAGCATCTTCTGGTTCTTCGTGGTCGTACTGGTCGTGTGCGCGCCGCTGGTAGTGATGACGACGCCCGAGTCGCCGGTGCACACGCCGGCGCGGGTGGACGTGCTCGGTGCGGCGCTCCTGGGCACCGGCCTGGCGTCGGTCCTGGTCGGGGTCAGCTTCGGGCCGACGTGGGGATGGATTCACGCCGAGACGATCTGCTTCCTCGTCGGCGGCGCAGCACTGCTCGCGATCTGGGCGGTGTCGAGCCTGAGCATGTCCTCGCCGCTCATCGACCTGCGGTTCTTCCGCCAGGGCCCGATGTTCCGAATCACCGCGGCGGCCGGCCTGGGATACGGGACGATCACCCTGTACACGACGGTCCTGCCGCTGATGTGCATGGCGCCGATCTCGCTGGGCCTCGGCTACGGCTTCGGGGTCGACGCCCGCCAGTTCGCAATCCTGCAGGCCCCCATCGGCGTCGGCAGCCTGGTGGGCGGACTGGCAGCGGGACGCGCCATCCGGTCCGTCAGGCCGGCACTCACCCTGGTCGTCGGACTGACGGTGATGGCATCGAGTTCTGTGCTCACCGCGTTCGCGCACTCGGCGAAGTTCCCGCTCGTGCTATGGG